>WRLL01000015.1 GCA_009777625.1 Candidatus Saccharimonadota bacterium | reverse complement strand
CTGTTCGTCGACTATGAAACGTTTGGTGAACACCAGTGGGCGGACACAGGGATCTTTGATTTCCTTAAGCAGTTGCCGAAGGAGTGGCTGGATCGGCCTGACCATACTTTCATGACTGTAACCGAAGCGGCCGAGAGTTTCGAGTCTCAGGGGCCGATCGAAATGCCACACACAACGACCTGGGCTGACACCGAGCGTGATCTGTCGGCCTGGCTGGGCAACCGTATGCAACAGGAATCACAACATCACATTTACGGACTGGAATCAGCCGTTATGGATACCGGTGATTTGCAACTGATCGGTGACTGGCGTCGACTAACGACCTCTGATCATCCGTACTATATGAGCACAAAGTATTGGAACGATGGCGATGTGCATGCTTACTTTTCGCCTTATTCGTCACCGTATGACGCCTTCTTATACTACATGAATGCACTGCGCGATGTTCAGTATCGAGTTCTGAAATTTCAGCAGCAACACAAAGGTAGATAATGACAAGTAAAAGGTGGGTTTTACCATGGCTCGGCCGATAATCTTGTCTAATGGCGAAATGGCGATCGGGCTGAATCCTTTTGGGCTGGTGCATGACTTCTACTATCCCTACGTTGGTCTAGAGAATCACTCGTCGGAAAGAGCGTCGCGGCATCGAGTCGGACTATTTGTCGAGGGTGCGATTCATTGGATCACTGATGGCACTTGGCAGATCAGCCAGCGTTACTTGCCAGGTAGGCTGATTGGCAAAACGGTGGCGACGAACGAATGGTTGGGCTTTGCGATCGAATTTCAGGATTTTGTCGACAGCGAGCTAAACGTTTTTGCTCGCAATGTAGAGGTCATCAATCTGGGCGATCGTGAGAGGTCGGCCAAACTTTACATGCATCAAGCTTTTATTATCAGCGAAGCAGCTGATGGCCACGATACGGCGCAGTATATTCCGAAAGGCGCGACGCCAGATCATAATCACGAAGCAATTTTGCATTATAAGGGAAAAAGGTGTTTTCTGATTGGTGGTGAGAATTTGCAGAAAGGCACAGATTTTGATAGCTTTAGCATCGGCACGTTCGGGCAGTTTCATGATGGTGATCACGAAGGGGTTTGGCGTGACGCCGAAGACGGCGAACTGGCGCGCAACCCGGTAGAGCGGGTCCAGACCGATAGTATCATGCAATTTGATCTAGATTTCCAGCCGCATGATTCGGCGCGAGTACATTATCATTTGGCCGCCGGCAAATCGTTACACGAGGTGCGACGAGCCTTAGCTAAATTCCGTAGCGACACATTATTGACGCGGCTGATGAAAACTGGACAATATTGGGCTGAATGGATCGAACCGGCTGCCGCTGCAGCCGAAGTGAAAATCGCACCAGAGTATCGCGAAAACTTTCTGTCCTCCCTGTTGACTTTGAAATCGATGATGGATAGACGCGGGGCGGTTATGGCTAGTATCGACACAGAAATGCTGAAGTACACGCGTGATGCTTATGTCGACTGCTGGCCGCGTGACGCGTCGTATACTTATTGGGCGTTCCTTCGTCTGGGTTATTATAATGAACTAAAGCAGTTTTTCCGTTTTGCGCGTGATGTCTTGACGGAAGAAGGCTTCTTTTGGCAGATGTATAGACCCGATGCGTCGGTCGGGCCGAATTCGCACGCCTATGTTCACGATGGCGATGTGGCGCCGCCGATTCAGTCAGACGAAACGGCCACTACGCTGTTTCTGTTCGTCAAAGCGGTTCAGCAGGCTGTACGATCTGGCGAGAAACTAGAAGGCTGGAGCGAACTGTGGGAGAATCTGGGTCGGCCAATGGCGAACTTCTTGTCCGATTTTATTGATCCAATAACGAAACTACCGCGACCCAGTTACGAGCTGTGGGAAGTGGCGTACGAGACATCGACTTACACGACAGCGGCTACGTATGGCGCGCTGAATGCGGCGGCTGATCTGGCTGAAATGTTCCATGAAACCGATAATGTCATCAAATGGCGTAATGTGACCAGCGAAATTCGCGAACACGCCGATATGCTATGGAATGAGAAAAAGGATTTCTTTTACAAAGGATTTTGGCGGCGCAATGACGGTCGAACTGATTTCGACGACCGTATTGATGCATCGTCTTTTTACGCGGCTTGGGCATTTAATCTGTTTGATAGGGATAAAGTCGCCAAGGCGTTCGAGATCTTCACGCAGCGATTTAACATTGACAGCGAGAACATTGCCTCACCGCGCTTTGAGGGCGATGACTACAATCGTGTTATCCCAAATTCCGATGGCAATCCGTGGTTTATCATTTCATTTTGGCTGGCGCAATACCAATTGGACGAGCCTGGTGGTGATCGAGAATTTGCACGTAAAGTGCTTGATTGGGCCAACGACCAGATAACACGAACCAACATTTTGCCCGAACAAGTCAGCCCATTGGATGGTTCTATGATTAGTGCAGCACCGTTAGCTTGGTCGCACGCTGAGTTTATTAACACCTGCTTGGACTTTGGCATAGTCGACAAAGGAGAAGATCATGAGATTTCTACCTAGTCGGAAGGGGCGGAAGATCTTTGGTGAAATCGCCAACGAATATGATTTGGTTTACTTTGGTGACGTTGATCCGCGTGTTGATGCCGATTACAAAATGGTTAGAGGTCTGACGGCGAATCCGAATGTCCGTGATCAAAATTACACGACGGGCAATGTTTACGATTACGAAGTAGCTTTCTTGCAGCGGTCGCAGCAGGTCGTTTTGGTTGATGGACAAAAGGCGACTCGTGAATGGACGATTTTGCAGGTACAGTTAAAGCAAGCGCATGTGCCGCATTTTCTGATTGACGAACGAAAACGAACTGGCGAATACGGCTCAAACTTGGCGGCAACGCAGCGTTGGCAAGAAGTTGTGTGGCAAGGTATGACACCTGTAAGCGAAGAGTTCGTGCAAGCTTTTGCGATTTATGCGCAATCGCATATGGTGGCCGAGATCTTTACCACTATCTTGACGCCCGAGGTCCAAACTATGTTAGCGTCACATTTTGCTGATTTTGATTATGAGCTCGATGATGACCAGCTGATTGTTTATGCTACGAATGCGGAAATTACTTTGCAGACTTTGGATCATATGTTGCGGATTGGGTTGTGGTTTGCGCGGAAGTTGGATTCTTAGATGTTGAAATATTCTTCGTTTAAGCAAAAGAAAAAGCCCTAGGGCAAGCCCAAGGGGCAACGAACGCTAAAAGCTCTTAGCGTTTCTTCTCTTTGACTACATTCCGGCCGAGGTTTTTGTTCGTCTGGGTAAATTCCTCGTGCTGGCGCGTTTTTGGGTTGTATTTTTTCAAAGTCAATTTACCCGAATTAGCCAACTGCTGATTCTGCGGATTGACAGTGGTGTAGACGCGCGTTTTGCCGTCGGCGCTAACCATACCAACCAATTTACGCTTGGATTTTGAATTACTCTTTGCCATATGCTCCCTACTTTATCATATAATTTGTTATTTGGCAAACAAAATGGAGCCACGACCGAGGCTTGAACTCGGGACCTCATCCTTACCATGGATGCGCTCTACCAACTGAGCTATCGCGGCATGTCTAAATGTAAACGTTCACCGTTCTGCGTTGCTTTGTCCGGGGCGACCTAAGGATGCGAATTGTCCTTCCTTGGGTCAACTGTGCTATTGCAGCACTAACTACCACATATACTGTTGGCGTAGAAATAGTATATCATACAATCCTATGAATCCAATCGTTACAATATAGCCGCGGCCGCCACGGCAACGGCCAGCAAGGCACTGGAGATTATTTCGCCGTGGCGAACCTTTTCGCGCAAGAAAAGTTTGCCGGCAAGAAAACGCAGCGCCGGCCCCAACATCAAGAACGACATTGTCAGTAGCAAGCCGAGCTCCTTAATCGCGTATAAACCGACAATAGCGCCGCCAGCGTAAACTAGTCCGGCGATCATGCCATACCTCTTCATCTTACCAGTCAATTTACGATTCTTTTTGGGTGGGAAGAAGAGGCGCAACAGCACCAAAATAGCGACGACGCGCACGAGCGCGATGTTGGCCGGTGGTAAATAGTCCAGCGCTATCTGGTACAAAATCGGTACGGCCGCATATAGCATTGTCGCTATCCAAAGGTATCGCATGCCCTTACTCTGAAAATCTTTTAGCTTGCGACGATGAACGCCCCACCACACAATCACCGCTCCTGCAATGAAGATTACTAGATATATTGGTTTACGCTCACCTGGAAACAGCGCATAGGCAACCAGGCCAGTCAAAATAGGTTCGAAATTCACCAGCGGTTCGCGCAACGACAAGTCGTTTCTTTTTAGACTGTGTTCGTCAAGAATATTACCAGCAAATGATAGCGCAATAATACCAGCCAGCACCGCTATCGCTGTCAGTGGCAGTCGCCCCCAGCTTTGTTGTGTTATGAGACTAAACGCGACGACGCTTACGGCCATCACTGTAAAAACCAGCAATAAATTCTGGCGTACGCTTATGTGATTTTTTGTAAAATTCAATTTGTCGAACGTTTTGCCGATACTCTCGAAAGTTATTGAAAGAAACAAGTAAATGATTCCCATCGCACCATTATATACTATTATTACTTATGTTTTTGTCAACTTCAAACAAAAACCTCTTCCGAAAAGAAGAGGATGCTTATCTAAATTGGTGCTGGGAGAGGGATTCGAACCCCCGAAGGCTGAGCCAGCTGATTTACAGTCAGCCGTGTTTGACCGCTTCACTATCCCAGCAGATCTTAAACTAACGAGAAGAGCTCTCGCTGTTCTTGAAATATTTTAGCATACAAAAAACAAAAACCAAAGCAAATATAGCTAATAATTCCTTGGTGTGCTAAACTGTGCTTATGAATATTGCAGTCAGATATCATTCGCGCGGCGGCAATACGAAAGCTGTCGCTGGAATTATCGCACAGGTTGTCGGCGTCGAAGCTAAATCAGTTAGCGAACCTCTTGAACAGCCGGTGGATTTGCTATTTGTTGGCGCTCCGGTCTATGCTATGATGGTCGATTCTTCTCTGAAGAATTTCGTTAGAGGGCTCGACACAAATATGGTCAAAAAGATTGCCGCCTTTTCTACGGCTGGCTCGCATCCAACGGCGATCAGCGTAATTAAACGAATAGCCGCTGAAAGGAATATCCCGGTTTGTGAAGAAACGTTTTTCCTGAAGATGGGATTACTAAAACATGGCGGAAAATTGGCTGACGAACAAGTAGCTCAAGCACGAGACTTCGCTAAAAGAATTGTCGAGTCGCAATAAATCTGATACAATATAAGTCGTGCCGCTTTAGTCCAGTTGCCTGTCCGAGGCAGAGCCGAGTTAATTGATTAGCTTAGCTCTAGACCAACTGAACATTGTCTATAGGTATCTTACAAATTTATACTATGCCGCTTTAGCTCAGTTGGTCTAGAGCATCTGTTTTGTAAACAGAGGGTCCTCGGTTCGAATCCGAGAAGCGGCTCCAGAAATTATTATACTTGCATTTTGCGCGGCTGTTTTATACGACTGCGCTGACCTTTTTCGCGCATTTTAGCAGCGATTTGATGTAATTTTTCAGCGCGTTCAGTTTCGCCTTCGCGCTCCAGAGCATCAGCGAGGATTTTTACCGATTGCGGATTGGGTTCGAGTTCGACTACACGTTCTAATTCTTGGATCATCTTTTTCTTTTCATCTAGTTTTTCTAGGACTTTGGCATAGGCGATGTGGCGGGCGGCGACGTCTTTCTCCATTGATATTGCCTGTTCAAAAGCTTGGGCGGCCTTGTCCAGCTGGCCGACTTGGTCGTAAATCAGGCCAACGTTATGCAAAGACGAGGCTGATGGCTGTAGGCTCTGGGCAATTTCAAAACACTCGATGGCGTCGTTGAATTGTTGTTGTTTAGCATAAAGAATGCCCAGCCGGTTGTAGGCTCGGGCGTTTCGCTCATCAACGCGCAAGATGGTCAGCAAAGCTTTTTCGGCACGCAGATATTTGTGTTCACGAATTGATTTCTGCGAGATATCCCAAAGCTTATCCAGCTGATCGGTCAAGCGCGATGATTTGCGCGGTAGCTCGTCGATCTGCTGACGCCAAAAGACGACCATCAGCCCGACTATCAAGATCATGAAAATGCCAAACATTTGATATATTATATCTGATTTCTACAAAATCCTCAAGTTTCTTCGGTAATTTCAGCTAGTCAAGCCTGGCATTTTCTTCTTCCGAAGACTAGCCGTAGCTAATTTGAAGAAGAAAAAATGGCAGATTGACGGTTGAAATTGGCGAGAAGCTGAGAATTCTGTAGAAATCAGATATTTATCACATTTAGATGTTTAGGGCCAGATGGGTCAGCTGAGCGCGAACGTTGCCGTTTTGATGCAAATTGTCTATTGCCGTCGAAACAGTTTCGAGATTTTTCGCAGCAGCTTTTTGATTTTTATTACGCGGTGTAGTCAATAGCAAAAGTTTAGAGATGTTTTTGGCTAATTCTATTGCAGCATTCCTGGCGTCTTTACCGGCTGATATGTCAGCGACGATTTTTAGACGGTCAATCGGTGAACCTTGAACAAGGTTTTTTGCGATGTTCATAACAGACGCGCGATTTCGGAAATATTCTTCGTCGGTTAGCAGGCGCGTGATTTCGGCCGGCCTTCTATTTCCTAAGAACTTGATTTGATTCAGTTTTGCAACGGTTGGTTTTGGTTTCATATCCTTCTCCTTCTCAAACAGCTTTTCTAAGGAAGATTCGAGCGGCGGAAGAATTTCGATAGTTTGTGTACGCGAACGAATTGTTGCTGGCAAACGCCCTGGTTGATGCGAAGTCAGGATATAAAAAACATTGGCGATCGGTTCCTCTAGTAGTTTCAAAATCCGCTCAAAAACGCCGGCGGCTGACAGATCGGCATCGTCGATCAGAATCACAAAGTTATTGACTCGCCGTGCTCTTGTCAATTCAAACAAATCGCGCATGTCGTCGGCGTTGATGATGCGGGTTTTCTGCTTGTCGTGGAAAGTTGGCCCGATAAATGCTACTGACGTGCCAGCGATTTCCTTAGCCAGAGTTTTCGCAATTGTGCCAAGGCCGACACCGTTTTCGCCCGCCAGTAGCAATGCATGTGCTGGCCTTTTCAAATAGTTTTCTAATTGTTGGCGCGAGGTTGAATGCAAAATCAGATCAGCGAAGTTCATTTTGATTTTCTCCGGCGCTCGATTTCAGCTTGAAAATCATTGGGTAAAGGAGCCATGAAAGCCTTTCGCTCGTTATCGTTCTCTCTCGGAATGGTGATCTCGAGCTCGGCAGCGTGGAGGAACATGCGCCCGCCTGCACGGCCGTAAACTACGTCGCCGACAATTGGTGCGCCGATGTGCGCCATATGAACACGCAGCTGGTGCGTTCGACCGGTCAGGGGTTTTAATTCAACCAGTGCCGAGCCGTCATCGAAAACTTCTAATGTTTTGTAGTCTGTTATGGCCGATTTGCCTTTGGGGTCGATGCGGAATTCAGCTGGTTTTTTTGGATTACGGCCGATTGGGAGATCTATGTGGGCTGCAGAAACTTTTGGCGCTTTCGCGACAAGGGCAATATAAGTTTTCTTGGCTTTCCGGTCCTGGAATTGTTTGGTCAAGAACTTTGCGGATTCGGAATTCTTTGCCGCGATTAGAACGCCGCTGGTCCCGCGGTCCAAACGATGAACGATACCTAGCCGATTTGATTTAGTGAAAGAGTCGTCATTAGCTGTAATTCGCGATCGCACGAAATCTGCTACGGTGAATTCATTGGCCAGACTGCCCTTCATGTGAGTCAGAACGCCGGCTGGTTTGTTGATGACTACGACGTTGTCATCTTCGTAGATGACGTTTTTGGCGAAATCCTCGATTTCCTTTGCGAAAGTTTTTTGGTGCGGAAAGTGGACTTTGATATCGTCGTTTTCGGCAACGTTGACACTAGGACTAGTCACAGTTTGACCGGCGGCCTCTACTCGACCGGCTTCGATTAGCTTTTGAAAAGTCGCCCGCGAGTACTCGGGATACTTTTGCGCCAAGAATATGTCTAATCTCATGGGCTAATTCGACTTATCAAAGTAACTTATACCAATTGCATCGCGGACTTTTTGTAAAGTTTCATTGGCTACGTTGCTAGCTTTCTCACTCCCCTGTTTAAGGATTTCGTAAATTGCGGCTGGGTCTTTGGCCAATTCTTCTCGCCGCATGCGGATTGGCGCCAGGATCTTTTCCAACACCCCGATCAAGTATTTCTTAACCACTACATCGCCTAAACCGCCTCGCTGATAATGTTCTTTAATTTCGGCAACTTTCGGATCATCCGGTGCGAAGACATCTAGGTAATAAAACACGACGTTACCCTCGATTTTACCGGGGTCGTCGACGCGAATGTGGTCGGGGTCGGTGAACATTTCCATGACCTTTTGCTGCACGATTTCAGGCGAGTCGCTAAGATAAATGCCGTTATTTAGACTCTTGCTCATTTTGTCGTCAATACCGCGGAGGCCAGGCAAACGACGAGCTTTTTCGTCACTAGTTAAAACGGCCTCAGGCTCGACTAGGATATCGCCGTAAAGTTGATTAAACGCACGAACAATCTCGCGGTCTTGTTCGAGGATCGGCAGCTGGTCTTCGCCGACGGGGACGAGATTGGCATTAAAGGCCGTAATATCAGCGGCCTGTGCAATCGGATAGGTTAAGAAACCAACAGGGATGGATTTTTCGAAACCGCGTTCCTTAATCTCTGTCTTAATGGTTGGATTACGCTGCAGGCGGCCAAGATGAACCAAATTCTGATAATGAATCGTCAGCTCGTAAAGCGCTGGAATTTGGGACTGAATAAAGATCGTCGATTTTGTCGGGTCAAGCCCAACCGATAAATAATCAAGCGCGACTTCTAGAATATTCTCACGGATTTTGGCTGGGTCCTTTGCGTTATCGGTTAAGGCCTGTTGATCAGCAATCATGATGTAAACGTCGTATTCACCGCTGTTCTGCATGGCAACGCGTTGTCGCAAAGACCCAGCGTAGTGTCCAATGTGCAGTTTGCCAGTCGGTCGATCGCCAGTTAAAATTACTTTTTTCATATTAACCATTCTATCATAGGAAAAAATATTTCGCACTCGGAATAAAATGAACTAGATTCATTTTATTCTCTCGTTGCTCGTATTTTAACATATCTCCAATCTTTTCGCTTTGAAGCCCAGGTACTTTTCTGGATCGTATGATTGTTCACCGACCAATACTGGGTAGAATTCTCCGCGGAACTCGGCGAAGTTTTTTATTTTGTTAAGTTCGTCGGCCGTTAGTTCTGAGCCCCTTAAATATTCGGTGACTTCGAAATACTCTCGTGGGTGTTCGAGCTTTTTGCCATCTAAATATCGGTCAATGTCGTCGCAAATACCATTCAAGATTTCTGGATTCTTCGCATCGTCTTCATTGACCTCGATCGACACCGAATTAGGATAACGACCTATAAAAGACACCTTTGCGATATGCGTTGGCATTTTTACGATTTTCTTAATTGATGAAGAATTTATGAACGACATCGCTTTATCAAGATTAGCCGTGATAATGGCCGGCTCTCCGATGACTGTTGTGGTATGTAGATCCATTACGAAATCGTAATTGCTGGTCCTTACTTTGTTAAGAAAATCGCTGGCCAGTTGCTCTTCGAATGTTTCATTGTTGTCATTATAGCTGCGGTTCATGTCGGATTCAATGAAACGAATCCCCTGTTCTTTGGCCTGCGGATTGGCAATTTTGAAATCTATATTCGATAGAAGTTCAGGGCGTTGTTCTTTAATATATTCAAATAAATGATCACCTAGTAACTCGTGCCCGTGATGTGAACCAATCAGTAGAATCTTAGTCATGATGTTCCCCTTTCATTATACGGTACTTTTACTGCTACCGCCAAGGCGTTTCTTGGATCAACCAAGGCAACGGCTTGCTCTATTAAAGTCCGCCCAATGTACTCTCTGGTTGCCGGGTCGTAGTTACCATATAATCCGCCGACGTAACGGCCAAAATGATACGGAATTCCGTCATCGCTTATTTCGGCCTCGGGCACAACAGCGGCGTCGGTTGATGTCAGCACGTTATCTACACCGCCGACTTCGTTCATAATCCTTAATATTGCAGGGTTACGAGTGTAAGCTACAAGATCTTGGGGTTGCTGTGTGCCGACGAAATCTTGCACCATTCTTAGCCCTATACCTTTTCTCTGTTTGCTGGGGTTGGTCACTATGCCTGACAACTCGACTGCCCTGTTGCCGATGTCTTTGAATGCGGCGAAGGCGATTAATCTGCCTTCTTCGTCTAAGACGTATTGCACAATGTCCGCTTCGCCTAGGTGCGCTTCGGTATCGGTTCTATTGTGATCGTCATCTGGTCGGCCGAAACCGGCCGCGACCAGTGGTGCTGCTTGCACGATTATTAACCCTGAAGGGTTGGTTGTATATTGCATTTGCAATGATCCTTGTTCAATTGCCATAATTATCTCCTTTTATACTTGCTAAAATAAAAATCGCCCGGTGACGGGCTGATTGATATTCTCGAGAAGTTTATTATTTTTCAAAAACACGAAGCAAACCGCCACGGGTAGGGGCGAATCGCCAAGTACCGTTTTTGATAAGCATGTCTTTCATTATACATAACTAAATATTTTTGGCAAGTCTTGTTAAATAAGAAAATCGCCCTCTGGTTGAAGGCGATTTTAGAGCGGTCAGTGCTCGGCTAATTTTGCAAAGGTTAGCGTTTGCTGAACTGCTCGCGTTTTCTGGCGCCCTTAAGGCCGTATTTCTTGCGTTCAGTGACGCGAGAATCGCGGCGCAGAAAACCGGCTTTGCTGAGCGTGCCTTTTAGGTCGTCGTTGATCGACGCCAGGGCTTTGCTGATGGCCAGTTTGGCTGCGTCGACTTGACCAGATACGCCGCCGCCCTTGATCAGTAGTGTGATGTCAAAGTCGTTTTGCTTGGACACTGATGCTAGTGGGTCGGTCAGTTCGGCCAGTAAAGTTTTATTGTTGCTAAGAAATGCTTCCGCAGATTTTTCGTTAATCGTGATTGCGCCCTTGCCAGCGTAAAGTCGCGCCGTAGCGGTGGCTTCTTTACGTCGACCGAGGCCGTAGAAGTAGGATTTTTCTGCCATTATTTACCACCTTTCTTTTTATCGTCAGAATCTTTGGCGGCTACATGACCGTTGGCGATGATTGCGGCGGCCGCGATAACCGTGAAGCAAATCATGGCTGTGATGATGATTGCGTTCCAGTCCATTATTTAGTCTCCTTTCTGGATTCCGCGGCCGCACGGGGAATGACGAGCGGGGTTGGTTGCTGTGCGGTGTGGTCGTGATTCTCATCTGCGAAGACTCGCAGGCGCTTCATGCGCTCTGGCTGCAATTTGTTCTTTGGTAACATGCCTTTAACAGCGCGCTCTAGAACTTCGGTTAACGGCACATTGGCGGCTGACTTTTCTTTGATCGAGCCCGGGAAACCGCTGTGGCGATAGTATTTCTTGGATTCTAAATCGCCACGGTAGACCAATTTGTCGGCGTTGACGACGACGACGTAGTCGCCGCTGTCCATGTGCGGCGTGAAGGTCGGGTCGTATTTGCCGGTCAGGCGCGTTGCGATGAAGGTCGAGGCGCGACCCACTGGGATGTCGGCTACGTCGACGATGACCCACTTGTGGGTGACGTCGCCGGCTTTCTTGTTAAACGTTTTGAACATTATTTGTCCTCCTTTTCGTCTGCTTTAGCAGGTTTCTTGGCAGGAGTTTTCGCGGCTGGCTTCTTTTCTTCGGCAACTTCTTCAGCTGCTTCGGACTTTTCCAAAGCCTTTTTCACTGCGTCAAGGTCGACAAATTCGATTCGCGCCATGTCGGCGTTGTCGCCAACGCGGGCTTCGTCCAGTTTGACGATGCGCAGATAACCGCTGTCACGCGTGATAACTGGGGCGATGACATCGACCAGATTGTTGCCAACTTGAATGTCACGCACAGCGGCAATCACGGCGCGGCGGTTTGCCAAATCGCCTTTGCGCGCTTTGCTGATGATTTTTTCTGCTATCGGTCTTAAGTCTTTAGCCTTTTCAACAGTGGTCGTAATCGAGCCGTAGACAAACAGACTGCGCGTCAAGCCCACCATTAACGCATTTCGCTGGTCGCGCTCGCGGCCGAATTTGCGTCCTTTATATCCGTGTCTGTGCATCGCTAAAACTCCAACTCTGCCACACGGGCTTTAACTTCTTCGCGGGCTTTACTGCCAAAGCCTTTCAAATCGGCTAATTCTTCATCTGTCAAAGAAACCAGGTCGTTGACAGTTTTAATGTCGTTGCTGATCAAGGCGTTGGTGGTGCGAGCTGTCAAACCAAGTTCTTCAACCGGCAAGGACAACAGGTCGGTTTCACCGATGTTGCTAGGTGTGGTTTCGCTATTTGCGATGACGGTCTGGCCGGCCAAAGCCTGATACTGCGCGACAAGAATCGCGGCGGCCTGCTCGAAAGCAGCCTGCGGGTCGATCGAGCCGTCGGTGTCAACGGTCAAGGTCAGTTTGTCCAGGTCGACGTTGTCGCCAACACGAGTTTTCTCAACGGTGTAGCGCACGCGGCGGACCGGCGAAAAGACAGCGTCCAGCGCAATCATGTCGCTGTGCAACCTTTTGCTGGTTGATTCTTCGATGGTCTGGTAGCCGCGACCCGATTCGACAACAACGCTGATGTTCAGCTCGGCTTTCGGGTCATCGATGGTCGCGATCAGCTGTTCCGGGTTGACGATTTCGACGTCTGATGTCGTTTTGATGTCGCCAGCGGTAACAACGCCACCCTTTTTCGAAAGAGTCAATTCGACCGGTTGGTCGCTAAAGCTCTTGACAATAACCGATTTCAGGTTCAACATGATTTCGACGACGTCTTCTTTGACGCCGGGAACAGTGGTGAACTCGTGGCTGACGCCGTCGATTTTGAAAGCCGTGATCGCGGCGCCCTCGATGGACGACAACAGAACGCGGCGCAACGAGTTGCCCAGAGTCTGGCCGTAGCCGCTGGCCAGTGGCTCAACGGTGAAGGTCGAACTGTTCGTCGAAACTGCTTGGACGCTTGATAAGCTTGGGTTTAAGATTGATTTTGCCATTTTTCCTCCCTATTAGCGCGAGTAGTACTCGACGATTAGTTGTTCGTTAATATCTGGTTCAGCTTCTTCGCGGGCTGGCAGGCCGGTGATTTCGACAGTCATTTTCTTGACGTCGGCCTTGAGCCAACCAACCGGTTGCGTCAGGGCGTCACGGGCGATTTCGTCCAGGCCTTTGAAGTATTCGGTGGTTTTGCTGCGTGGGCGAACTTCGATTTTATCGCCAGCCTTGACACGAATTGACGGAATGTCAACGCGGCGACCGTTCAGAATAAAGTGGCCGTGGCCAACCAGTTGGCGGGCTTGGCGGCGTGATCCTGCAAAACCTGCTCTGTAAATTACGTTGTCGAGACGTCGTTCAAGAAGTTGTAGCAGGTTTTCGCCTGACAAACCTTCTTTGCGATCTGCCTCTTTCATCAGTCGTCGGAATTGTTTTTCCAGCAGGCCGTAAATGCGGCGGACTTTTTGCTTTTCCCTTAATTGCGTCAAGTAAAGCGACGGTTTGCCCTGTCGACCGTGGGCGTGCTGGCCCGGGATGCCAGATTTTCGCGCCATGATTTTGTGGGCTTTGCGGTGAAGGGCGTAACCTTCGCGGCGACTTTGCTTGACAATTGGTGAATTATCTCGTGCCATTAAGCTCTCCTTTCGCGTTTCGGACGAACGCCGCCGTGTGGCACGCCAGTTACGTCGTTGATGCTTTCAATCTGTAATTCGTGGTTGGTCAAGGCTCGAACAGCCGCATCGCGACCTAAACCGACTCCCTTGACAAAGACATCGACGCGTGTCAGGCCGTATTGACTTTTGGCCATTTCGGCAGCCTTGTCGGTAGCGATCTGTGCGGCGTAAGCTGTGCCTTTCTTGCTTCCACGAAAACCACAGGCGCCAGCACTCGAGGCTGTCAAAACGTTGCCGTGCGAATCTGCGAAACTGATGATCGTGTTGTTGAATGTCGCCTGAATGTGGACCTGGCCCAGTGGTACTGAGCGTTTGACTTTCTTTCGGCCTTTGGCTTTGGTGGCCGGTTTGGCCGCCGCAGTAGCATCTGCCATAGTTGTCGCTTCAGTTGTCGGAGTAACCTCTGGGGTAACTTCCGGCGCGGCGACGGTTGAATTCTTTTCTTCTGCCATAATTTCCTTTCTTCCTTCGCCTTTATCCTAAGTTTTGCTCGCGGCTTTAGGTTGAGAACCACCGATGGCCACGCGTTTGCCGCGCTTGGTACGGGCATTGGTTCGGGTGTTCTGGCCACGTACCGGCAGATTCAGCTTGTGGCGCAGGCCGCGGTAAGTGCCGATGTCTTTCAACCGTTTAACATTGTTGGCCACGACGCGGTGCAGGTCGCCCTCGACCATGTAATTGGCGTCGATAATGTCGCGCAGCCGCTTTTCCTCAGCCTCTGTCAAGTTTTTGGTGCGAGTCGTCGGGTCGATGTTGGCAGCGTGAACGATGTCGCGTGCCGTTTTCGGGCCGATGCCGTAAACATACGTCAGAGCGATCTGAATCTGTTTGTCGGCCGGAACTTCAACGTTTGCAAATCTAGCCATTTATTTCGCTCCTTTCTTGGACAACTTGGATAATTTTACAGCGATGACAACAGCTGCTGCTGCGAACACAACGGCTGCGATAGCAACAATAATTGACATAATCATCTGGATAGCAGTCATGTTTGTTGCACTCTGCAGATAATCCAAGTAACGATCGTAGTCTTCTTGGTTCATAATTATCCCTGCCTCTGCTTATTACGTGGTTTCTTTTTGTTGATAACGCGCAAACGGCCCTTGCGGCGGACTAATTTGTCGCCGGGGCTGCGCTTCTTGACGCTGGCTGAAACTTTCATCTAGCGGCGCTGTCCTCTCCCGCCACTTCCCTGTGGCGAATTAAAGTTTTTTTCCTCGCGTAGTCTGAAGCTGATTCGTCCCTTTGTAAGATCATAAGGGGTCATCTCAACCTCGACTTTATCGCCCGGTACTAGCCTGATGTAGTGCTTGCGCATCTTTCCTGACACGTGAGCGATAATTGTATGGCCGTTCTCGAGTTCAACACGAAACTTGGCACTGGGTAGAGTCTCCACCACAACGCCAACCATCTTGATGACTTCTTTTTCGCTGGCCATATTAACTACAATTGTCGATTGTATCAGAGTTTTTATGCAAATGCAAGCTTTTTCAGATCAGGATTTTTCTTGTCGTCGAATCGTCAGTGCGCCGATGATTAAGAAGCCAATGATAAAGCAAAGTATGATGAGCAAATCCTTCCTATGATCGCCACTCCAAGAACTTTCCATTGCGATTCTTTTCATTAAATCAGTACTGTATGTCAGCGGTAGAAAGTCAGAAATCTTATACAGAACATCGCCCATTTGATCGCGGGCTACGAATAATCCGCAAAGTAAAATCTGCGGAAATAACAGCGCTGGCATAAACTGAATCGCCTGAAATTCCGTCTGCGCAAAAGCGCTGGCGAAAAGTCCCATCGCCGTGCCGAGCAGGGCTGACGATATCGCCGCAACGATAGCCAGGCCTGTTCCGCCGCTGATATCAATGCCCAAGAAGTAAATCATAACTAATGTCGTCAAGATCGCCTGAACTGCCGCGACTAACGAAAAAGCCAGCGCATAGCCGATCAGGAAACTGGTTTTTGATAAAGGCAAACTCATCAAGCGCGACAACGTTCCGCTATGCCGTTCGCGTAGTGTAGCAATAGACGTGATTAGGAACATCATGACCATAGGAAAGATGCCCAGCATAACTGGCGCAAACTGGTTGAAAACTTGCGATTGACCGTCGAAAACGTATTTGAGCAACCAAAGCAACAGCGGCGGTACCGCAAAGATTAGCACTAAGGTCCGCGGATCGTGGATTAGTTGTCGCAGAACGCGTGCGGCAGTATAGAACGATCTCATCTTTTCTCCCTTCGGTCGCAAAGACATAAGGCTTCCTCATTCGGAAAAACTCGCAAGCGATTTTTTCTCTCATTTCGTAGCCTTATCATTCCTCTTCTCCTTTGACTAAGTGAAGGAAAGCTTGCTCGACATCATCGGCGCCGGTTTGCTTCATCAATTTTTTCGGCGCACCTGTGGCGATAATTTTTCCACTGCGCATCAATACCAAGTCATCGCATCGAGCCGCTTCACTCATCGAATGACTGGAAATAATTATCGTCGTGCCGTCCTCAACTAATTCATGGAACAATTGCCAGAGGTTTTCGATCAAGACCGGATCAAGCCCGGTCGTCGGTTCGTCCAAAACTAACAGTTTAGGATGGCCAAGAAGCGCCACACCCAACGAAACTCGTTGTTGCTGTCCGCCGGACAAATTACCAACCATCGAATTTCGCTTGTCGTACAGATCAACTGCACGCAGGGTTTCGTTAACACGCCGCTTGACGCCGCTATATTTAAATCCAAGCACACGGGTAAAATAAGCCAGATTTTGTCTGACAGTTAGGTCGTGGTATACAGCCAGTTCTTGCGCCATGTAGGCGACCTTCTTTCTGAGTTTTGCTGAACCGGCTGGCAAATCTAGAACCGTGACTTTGTCTGTAGGCAATTTCAAACGGCCGACAACGGACTTTATCAAAGTAGTCTTGCCAGAACCCGACGGGCCGATCAAACCAGTGATTCGACCTGTCGGGATTTCTAGACTAACGTTTTGCAGCGCTTTGTCTTTTTTGGCATAAGTTATAGAAAGGTCACGAATAGTTACGGCCACATTCATAATGGCAATTCTACCACAAATGACGTACCCTCGGTGTAGTCTGGGTCGACATAGATTTGGCCGCCGTGATTCTCGATAATTTTCTTTACAAAGTAAAGGCCCAGGCCTGTGCCCGGCTGTTTACTGGCGAGAGCTTCGGGTGTGCGATAGAGGCCTTCAAAAATGCGCTTGCGGTCTTCGGGTTTGACACCTGGACCACGGTCACTGACGTGAAACTGATGGAATTTATCAGTGCGAACATACGACACCACGACTTCGGTGTCCAAATAGGTATATTTCAGCGCGTTATTAACTACGTTGTAAAAGGCATGATGAAGGTTTTGCTGGTCGCCTTTAACCGATAAATCATCTGTTATGCTGTCGTCAAGGCGAATTGTGGCACGACGTTGCGCGGCGACTAGGATCAACGTGTCAGCGATATCCTGGAGCAACGGCTTCATGTAGACGTTATCCTCGCGGTACTTTTTGCGATCCCATGACGGCGCGCTACTGAGTATGCCCTCGATACTTGAAATAATTTTTGATGCGTTATTATAAACTGATAAAATCGTTTCCCTGTCGGTTTCTGACAGATCTTGGCTGGTCTCTATCATGTTTTCCAGGACCCATTTGATGCTGACCATCGGGCTACGAACTTCGTGCGAGGCCACCGATAGTAGTTGTTTTTCTCTGTCGAGGCGCTCTGTTTTGTGCTTATTACTTAGCCAGAGGAAAAGAACGATAATTATGAAGATCAGCATCATTAATACTGGCGGTGAAGTATCAATAATGATATTGGCCAGATAATCATTCCGGTCAATATCCATGGAAATTACCGCCAAGACTTCGCCATCGGCATTTTGAATCGGCGCGTATGCCGTCACCCATGTCCCCCAATCATCGGTATTATTACCATCAGTCAGACCGTGGAATTGCGGTTCGCCGGTTTCAAATGCCTTCATAAGTTTAGGTGAGATGTCGTCATAAACCATGCCAGGCCAGGTCTCCCCATCAAGGACCGAACCAGAATCGACAGAAAAGATTACATTGCCGTCTTTGATTTTCAGTATGTAAAGATAGACTATATCTTGGTTGACTTCAACAACATCAACCACTCTCTCGAGTAGGTTAATATAAGATTGATTTCTGACATCCGAATCATTGCCATTTAGTTTTTCGATATCGTCCGGATCAATCATCGCAGCGATTGATTGGATCTTCTCCATCTGGACACGCTCGTTGTTTTTGACAGAGTTATCAAAGAAATACAAGATCGCCGCAGTTGCGACAATAACACCAAGAACCACTAGTGCAATGGCTAGGGGCTTGGAGAACTTCTTTTTCATCATAACTTGTGCAAATCGTTGCACTTACGATTATACATGAGCGACTTGGTTTTTCAAAATCTAAGATTCATTTCGTGCCGCAAAGACCATAACGCGCTTGTCCATCGTTACGACACCCTGCGAGTCGCGGGCTGTCCAGTTGCCAGCGCAGGTGATCAGATTCAGGCCCTCCACACCGGATACGATTGGGCGCATCATTTTGGCCATATCGACGTCGGCCAATTTAACAACGCTGACTTCCTTGACTGTGTATTCGATTTTCTTTCCGTCACCACGTTCGACTACAATTTGGTCGCCATTCTTTAATTTCGTTACATTATCAAAGATACAATTATTGCCGGTACAACTATGGCCGTCAAGAACTGCCGCAATGGCTGTGTCGCCATCGCCTGGCCGGGTTGGCTGGGAGCAACGATTACTGGCTACGGGATTGATTTGGCAATTGTACCAGCCGACATCGTGATAATTCTTTGGCGCATCCAACTGCTGACTGCCGTTCTCGTCAGGCGACAGTACGCCGATGGGTACGACACAGGCTTGGTTGATGCCAATTGCCTCGATGGTCAAAAAGCGGGGATCATCCGGCGCAGCTTTACAGTCCGGCGAGCCGCTTTTGTCAGGCGCATTCTCGTCGATACCAACCTGTTCATTTCTTATTCTTTCTAATCTGATGTCACGTAGATTAAACAGGTTGAGATGATCAACCAGGAAATAGCCTGCGGCTAGGCCGGCGCCCAGACTTATCAAAATCAAGACGAGTTTCAAGCGCGACCTATTTCGCGGAGATTTACCTTGCGAGCTTTTTTCGGTTTGCGCCACTATTTGCTCCTACTTGTACTCGTCGTAAGTTACCATCAAAGCGCGCGAATTGAGCTGGCGTATCGATTCAAGCGCAACTGAAACCACAATCAACAGCCCTGTTCCGCCGATAGCCAAATTCTGTGCTGCAGTACCCTGGCCTAGCTGGACGAAAATATACTCAAACAAGAACGGCAGCACAGCGATAAGGCCTAATGTCAACGAACCGAACAGTGTTAAGCGGTTGACTACCTTGGTCAGATATTTCTCGGTTTGCTTACCCGGGCGAACGTCCTCGATAAATCCACCTTGCTTTTGCAGGTTCTCGGAAATCTCATTCGCATTGAAAACAATCGAGGTATAGAAGTAAGTAAAGGCCACTACTAGCATAAAGTAAGTGATAGGATAAATCCACTGGTGCCAGTCACTGGCCGTCGAGAAACCGTTGGCACTGGTTCGCTGGAACCAAAGAATCAGGTTCTGTCCCAATTCAACGTTCCAACCACTAGCCACCATTAATTGGCCTAGGAAGGCCGGTAGCGCTAGAAACGCCACCGCGAAAATCACCGGGATCACGCCAGCCGTGATCAGTTTGATCGGAAGGATTGATTTGACGCCGCCGTATTGGCTGTTGCCGTGTACGCGTTTGGCATAATTTATCGTAATGAT
Source organism: Candidatus Saccharimonadota bacterium (assembly GCA_009777625.1). Taxonomy (GTDB): domain Bacteria; phylum Patescibacteriota; class Saccharimonadia; order Saccharimonadales; family Saccharimonadaceae; genus WRLL01. The sequence continues at coordinate 3,416 of WRLL01000015.1, read as the reverse complement.
TCTTTGGCCTTCGTTGATCTTGACTAACAGATACAAAACCGCTAATCCGATGAGCCCTATACCCAGAGCCATCCACGTTGCCGTGTGATTCAAGAACGAAATCTCGAACCAGTTGAACAGATGGAAAGGATTATCGCCAGGCGTGGTGATCGATGTCCACAGCATGCCCATCGTATTCGGTAGCTGAGAAATAATTCCAGCGAAGATTAACAGCGAAATGCCGTTGCCGATACCTTTTTCAGTGATGATTTCACCTAGCCACATCAACATCATGGCGCCAGCCGTCATTGCCGAGACGGCCATCGTCCACTGGACCATATCCATTTCCGCAATAGTCGTAGCACCGCTCAGGACAGTCTGGCGCAGGATAAAAATAAAGGCAATCGATTGCATAATTGCCAGCGGCAAGGTAACAATGCGCGTCCACTGGTTGATCCGGCGTCGACCGGATTCGCCGTCCTTATGCATCTCCTCGAGTTTCGGTACGGCCTTGGTCAATAATTGACTGATAATTGATGCTGTAATGTACGGTGCCAGGCCGACTAGCATAATTGAAAATGACGCCAGCGCGCCACCGCTTAACAGGTTAAGGAAGCCACCGAATGAGTTACTGCTAATAGTTTGGCTGATTATATCCTTTAGCTGAGTCGGCTCGGCCAGCGGTACAGGAATGTGCGCCAAGAATCTGTATACGATAATAATACCAAGTACGGCCAGCACGCGGTTACGCATGTCCGAGCTCTTCAATGATTTAAAGATATTTTTCCAGTTCAAAATTGCCCCTCTTAAATTAGTAAGACTAGCAAACAGTTTAGCGGATTTTCGCGCCCACGTCAAATGTGTTAAAATACGATCATATGTCAGAAGTTCGCACTCGCTTTGCACCCAGTCCGACAGGTTTTATTCACGTTGGTGGAATTCGCACTGCACTGTTTGCGTTTTTAGTCGCGCGCCAATCGAATGGCAAGTTTATTCTGCGTCTCGAAGACACTGATCAGAAGCGCGAAGTTACCGGTGCCGATCAACATATTATGAAAAGTCTGCATGCGCTGGGGCTGAATTATGATGAAGGGCCGGATATTGGCGGACCGTTCGGGCCTTATCGCCAATCCGAACGATTGGATACATATAAGAAGTGGGCGCTGAAATTGGTCGAGGCCGGCCGGGCTTATGCTGATCCTTACGCACCAGAGGAAATCCAGGCGTTTCGCAACGAATCTATTGCAAATAAAAAGCCTTTTCTATACAGAAATCACCGTCCGGAGAATTCACTGGTTTGGGATGGGTCGAAACCTCTGCGATTCAAAAGTCAGCCGCAAGATTACACGTGGCATGACGCTGTTATGGGTAATTCGCACGCTGGCGCCGAAGCAATCGATGACTTTATCCTGATGAAATCCGACGGCTTTCCGACCTACAATTTCGCACATATTGTCGATGATGCGGAGATGCAAATTACTCATGTGATCCGCGGTCAGGAATTCATTTCGTCGATGCCAAATTATCTGAATTTGTACGAAGCCTTGAACCTGGAAAAGCCAGTTTTCGCAACGATGCCGCATATTTTGGCCGAATCGGGCAATAAGAAACTATCTAAGCGCGATGGCGCCAAAGATGTGTTGGAGTACTTGCGCGACGGATTTCTGGTTGAGGCATTGGATAATTTTATTGCTTCCCTGGGCTGGAACGACGGAACCGAGCAGGAAATCTTTAGTATGAACGAATTAATTACTAAATTTTCGCTAGAGCGCGTGCAAAGGTCCGGTGCGCGATTCGACGAAAAACGACTAATTTGGATGAATGGCCAATGGGTCAAGCAACTAAGCCTGGACGACTTGTTCGTCCGATGTAGCGACTTCTGGGGCGAAAATGGCCGAGAATCTGGCCCTGATCGACAGAAGGAAATTTTAAAAGTTGTCCAAGAGCGGTTGAAGACTTTAGCGGATCTACCTGCTTTGACCGAATATTTCTTTGTTAGACCTACGCCGGATTGGTCAATGGTTGATGAGAATAAACAGTTGAAGAAATTAAGCCGTACTGAACAGATAGAATTGTTAAAGGCTGCGGAAACTGCGTTTGAAAACCTGGACGATGAGGACTTTCTAGATGAAGGAAAAACTCAGGAATGTCTAAACAGTCTTTTAGAAAGAACTAAGTCAAAACCACCGATTCTCTTTGGTATGATTCGCTATGCTCTGACCTGGGCGCCATTTTCACCTGGATTACCGGAAACAATGCGCCTGCTGGGCCGCGATGAAACTCTGGTGCGAATCAAGGCAGCAATTTCTTAGCCCGTCGCAGTTTTCTGCGTTTTACGCCGCACCGTCAACCAGATTAAACTCCACAGGAACGTGCCAATAGCAAATGCTAGCCCGGCAAACAAAATGTACCCGGCCGCCAAGGAATTGCCTTGCGACAGAATTGACCAAGCCAAAACGCCAGGTACGAAAATTTGCCAGATGTTTGTAAACAGACTCATTGCCGACAGCAGTGTTGCCTTGTAGACGTGGCCAATTTCGGCCAACAATTTAGCCTGAAAGACAGTTTTTCTTACTCTGATCCAACCTACAAAAAGCATCGCTACCCCGGCTGCGAATGGCCAATTCGGTGCCAGACCCAAACCGGCCAAACAGATCACAAAGAACATCAGGTCAAGAAAGTAAAACAAGCGCGGCCGAACCTTATCAAAAATGTGTAATATCTGTCCAAAGCCTGCGCCAACCAAGCTTCCGCCAGCTTGCACCATCCCCAGCAATCCGACAGCCACACCGACATCCTGTAGCCGCAGTTGCATATATTCGCCAGCACCGCTGGTCCAAGCTAGGCTGGTAACAAAACCGAAAAACACAAACAAGGCAACGTTTTGCCAAGTCACTATGCTTTTCAGCGCAGCAACCGGTCGTTTTGGTGCGTGATTGCGCGGTACGTCTGGATAATCAAATGATCTGACCAAAAAGTACAATGCAATCTGCGTGACAAAAGCGACCAAAAATGGCAGCCTATGATCAACGGCAAAAGTCAACGGCACCAAAATAACGGCGATGACATTTCCAATCAGCCCGAGCGATTGCGCGCGACCCATGCGCCTGGTGTATTCTTTTTCGCGGCCTAACTTGACCAATGTATCGTGCATCAGCGATTCGATCGTACCGCTGGCCAAGAATGTAAAACCAATCGTGTATAGTTCCAGCGCAATAAGTGCGCCCCAGAAATTTGGCAAGAAAATATACCAAAGCGGATGAGTCAGCATGATCAAAGCACCCAATTTCATGGCACGGGCATTACCAAACTTGTCCGCAAAATAACCGGCCGGCAGCTGTAGAACCAGGCTGATCAAAGCAGACAAACCCAGCATCAAAGCGATTTGCTCCAATGACAAATGTGCCGATGCTACCAAGTAAATGCCCAGGATCGGA
>WRLL01000014.1 GCA_009777625.1 Candidatus Saccharimonadota bacterium | reverse complement strand
GCCCCGAAGTTTTGGAGTGACTCCGACACAGTGAGGATGATACGCGAGAAGTTTAGAACAAAAGATTCCGAAGGAGAAAATCCTGACGAAGAAGACGAGAAATTCTCGCGCGAGATCGTTGGGGCCTCAACGGCGATGCTTTATTCGGCCTGTGATGCAGTGATCGCGGTTTCGCCGAAATCGGCCGATCAGCTACAGGAAATCGCCGAAAGAAATCGTGTAAAATTGAATCTGGAAATCATCCCAACTGGTGTAAACGCATTGCCGCAGCCAAGCAAAAGTGATGTTCAAAACTTCCGCGAGAAATACGGTCTGAACGAAGACGACGAAATAATTTTAAGCGTCGGTCGCGTCAGCCCAGAGAAGAATCTGGAAGTTCTGCTACATGCTTTTGAAAAGATTTCAAAGAAGAACCCGCGCGCCAAGTTGATTTTCGTAGGCGACCACAACACGCATTTTGATTCAAAGAAAACATACCGTGCCAAATTGGAAAAGCTCGCCGCCGAAAGCCCAGCAGGCAAAAAAGTTATTTTCACGGGCCGAATCGAACGCGAAAAGCTCGGTGCGGCTTACAAAATCGCTAAAGTTTTCGCCTTCCCCAGCCTGACCGACACGCAAGGTCTGGTCGTGCAAGAAGCAGCGCATTTTGGCCTGCCGATTGTTGTTTGCGACGAATTCGCGCCAGCGGCTTTTCAGCGCAATAAAAACGGCTTTGTGGCAGAAAACAACGCTGAGGATTTAGCGGACAAGATTTCGCAGATACTAAACGACGCAGATTTAGCGCGAAAGTTTGGTCGTAAATCGCGCGCGCTAGCAGCAAAACTGACCGAGAAAGCCCAGACCGAGAAACTTTTGGCAGTTTTCCGCGAGATTCTACAGAGAGAATACAAATAAGTCCACCTTGACAAAACGATAGCTTTTTGATATTATATATTGCATGAAACAAGTGTCCGGCGAGTCCAACCTAACCCTGTCTGAAACGGTAGTCTTTTTGCCAGGGTATAGCGATCACACTAGTGATATTGACGGAATTCGCACAGCACTTGAGGATGAGTTTGAAAATGTGCATGTATTTATATCCTGGGAACTTTCTAGGTTTAATTTGTTGCATCCTATAAGAGCCCGGCGAAGACGGCGCGAATTAGCAAGGGTCGCAGTTGGCGCAGAGATTTTAGGCCATTCCCTTGGGAACAACTGGATGAAACGCTGTGTTGGTGCAGCTGCATATAACATCTGTCACGGAGCTAACGCGCCTCACGCGCCAATGCCAATGAACCCGTGGAAACTTAAACAAGGCACGGACGCCGAAGCCGAGCAACTGAAGGCGATTTCGGAAAGACAAGAAGATCTCAGCGATCGAGAGGTAGATATTCAACGGCATGTAGAAGATGTCGACCAACGCTCCAAAGAAAGTAACCTTTCCCTCGCTGACAAGTTTAAGCAATGGATACAATTCCCGCGAATGGCGATGACCAACCGCATCAAGCTAGCCCAAGAACTGCAGGAAGCCGGGGCTACAGTCACAATCGCAGCGTCTAGAGACGACGCATATTTCCCCCTCACCGACGAAGAAATCGCAAAGGCAGCCGAGCTGCAGATTCCATTGATCGAAATGGCGGGTGCACACAGCGAGTTGGCATGGCGTCCTGTAGCATATATTAAAGAATTCTTAAGACTACGCGGCCAGAAACTACACCCAGACAAGTAGGTCTCTAAAACTAAAAATCAATTCCTTCTTGTGCCAAGAATCCATCGTCATAGTGGTGTTTGATCTTTTTCATCTCTGTAACGATGTCGACCAGTTCGATCAGCTCGTCCGGGAAATTACGCCCGGTCAAACATAGCGAGGTTTTTTCGGCGCGCTGTTCAATCAGCTTCTTTAATTCGTCCGTTGTTAGCAACCCATCGGCCACAGCATTATTAATCTCATCGCATATTACCAGGTCGTAATCACCAGAGATAGCGGCCGTTATGGCAAAGTCAAAAGTATCATGCGCAGCCGTACGATGTTCGGCATCCGAAACATTTTTGGCTGAAGCTTTTCCAGCGTTGAAGAAGCCCTTGCCGCCTTTGTAGAAAGTAAATTTTTCGTTGTACAATGGTGCGATCGCCGCGAAGAACTTGTGTTCGGAAACTTCCCAGGCCTTGATAAATTGAACAAAGGCAATCCTCTTGCCCGCGCCAAGTGCTCGCGCCAACAAACCTATCGCTGCGCTGGTCTTGCCCTTGCCATCACCGGTATAAACGAGGACGATGGATTGTTTCTCCATCTATTCTGCCGCTTTTAATGCCGCGTCGATTTTCGGTCGATCGAAACCAAGCACGATCGTGCCGTTGATGTCGATCACCGGTACGCCGCGGAAGTTGCCACCGATCTTATCCATCAATTCTTTGTGCGCATCGGCGTCTTCTTCGATGTTCTTTTCCTCGACCGGCACGTTTTTGCCGACCAAATATTGTTTGGCCATTTTGCAGTAGGCGCACCAGTTGGTACTGTAGACGATGACTTTCTTGGCGTCGTCTTGTGGCATGCTCGAATTATCCTCACTCATTTTTGTCCCTCCTTTTATAAGTGAATACTGTTAAGATTCTATCACAATCAAAGTGCTTAAGTCAATGTATTTGGCGTTGTTATTTTAACCTTGGGCGCTATATATAGAGGACCTGGTCAAATGCCAGCCACCACACAATGCGCAGTGATAGACTTCTAACTTAAGTTCTTCTGATGCGTTGATAATTTCTTGTTCGCGCGCGACGGTTTCGGCTTCTTGCCTCGAATTATAGCGGTTTTTGCCGCAAGACTTCTGACGATCTGCGGGTAAAACTTTTAGCAAATTCTTCTTACGCGTCATTTTTCTTGTCAAGGTCGTTCAGGTATTCGCGAATATTGAGCGCCGCGGTCGTACCTTCTCCGACAGCGCTGGCGACCTGTTTGGTGGCACCTGATCGAACATCACCGCTGGCGAAAACACCGGGAACAGCCGTCATCAGTTCGTGATCGGTCATGACGTGGCCAACGTTGTCAAATTCGACGCCGCTGCCGGTCAAAAATTTAGCGTTCGGGATTACTCCGGCAAAGACGAATACGCCGTCAACGTCAAAGGTTTCCTTTTGTTCGGGTTTGTCGGTCTGGTGGGTAGCTATGCCAGTTACCTGCCCGTCCTTGATAACAATTTCGTCAGGCGTTGTGCCTTCGTGGAGAGTGATTTTACCCTGTTCGATATATCCTTTCAGTTCGCGCTGAAGGATTTCGCTGGCCTTGACCCAGCTGCGGACGATCAGGTCGATGTGGGTAGCGAACTTGGTCAGGAACATGGCTTCCTGAATCGCGGCGTTGGCGCCGCCGATGACAGCCAGTTTTTTGTCGCGGTAAAAGGCGCCGTCGCAGGTGGCGCAGTAGTGGGCCTGTTCTTCGCCGGGGATGCCGAGTTTGCGGTATTCGTTGCCGGTTGAAACCAGGACAGAGCGAGCGTGAAAATCGCCGGCGTCGGTCGTGATTAAGAAATTATCTTTTTCGCGCAAGACGCCTGTTACTTCGGCCAATTCAACTTGTGCACCGAACTTTTCAGCCTGGGCCTGAAAATCCATCGCCAATGTCAGGCCTTCGATGCCCTCAGGAAACCCTGGGTAATTTTCAATTTTGTCAATTGTTGCCATCAGGCCACCTATGACGCCCTTTTCGATCATTAGCGTTGACATGTCTTCGCGAGCTGTGTAAATCGCCGCCGTTAGCGCGCTCGGGCCAGCACCGATGATAATTAGGTCCCAAAGTTTTTCGTTCATTTCTTCTCCTTATTGCAATCTATTTTAGCATAAAATCAAAGTTTATGATGCGTTGTCATTCTGGGCTTGTCCCAGAATCTAATGATTAAAGATTGGATCCTGAAACGAGTTCAGGATGACGGAACGCATTATACCTTTGTCAAAATTAAAACCACATACGGCGGCAAATCAACTTCATCGCCAGCCTTGATCGTGTCAATTTTTACCTCAGCGAAATCTGGCGAGTAGCCTTTCCATGACGAATTGAAGCGGACTTCCCATTCTTGCTCGTCGCACAGTTGTCCGTCCGCGCTAGGTTGGCAGGCAATATTGGCCAGTTGCGGGAATCTATAATTACTGATCTTGACACCTGAAAAGTTGGCGATCACCACGACCGGTTGAACATCGCCACGCTGGTAAACTAGAACTTTGTATGTTTCGTCGCGCAAAACCTCGTACCAAGAATTTTCACAGAGGCCGCCCGTGCCACCGTAAATGTTTCGCCGTAGAGCAATCAGATGACGATGAGCCTCGACTATGCCGCCGAATTTCTCGGCGTCGCGCCAATCCAGCGGATCCTGAGCAGACCAGCCATCGCGACTGACCATTTCCTGTCCCTGAAACATCATCGGTGCGCCGGGCGCCGTCAACGTCAAAGCCCCGGCTAAAATTGTCATAGCCCGTGCGTTCGGTGCAGCGGGATTTTCGGGATTGAAATCACGCGCAATGCGGCGGTTACCGTTGGCCAGCGCCGCCGTGTCGTGACTCTCCGCGTAGACGATCTTCTCTAGGAAGTCTCCGTTGTAATAACGATTCATTTCGTTAATCAGATCACCAAAATTGCCCGGCCCTCCTGTCGTGCCCAGCGCCACGTCCAACGCTCGCGGCCACTCGACATTCCACTGCGCATCAAAGCCTGCCCCGCCAGCGCGAGTGTTCTTGGTCAGATAATTGTTCGCACCATTGTCCTCGGCGATGATTCGGGCACGCGGTTTGGTGTGATGCGCCACGCGGGTTAGTTCTTGCAGAATCTGCCACCCGCCTGGGATCTCGTGCTGCAGATCGTCATACGACATGTCAATCTGCCGCACCCCGACCGTGAAATCCAACCGCATACCGTCGGCGCGATAATCACTCAGCCACATGGCAATGTTGTCCGTCATGAAATCCTGCACCTCTGGCCTGGTGTAGTTCAGGCGCGGCCCCCACGGTGTGTCGCGCAGTCCGTCGGTGAAAAAGTATGCTTCCGGCAGATTGCAATAAGGGTGCATGTGGTTATAAACGATGTCGATTATCACGCCCATGCCACGCTGGTGCGCCGCCTTCACAAATTCCTTCAGGCCATGCGGACCGCCGTAATTTTCCTCGACAGCAAACAGACCGATCGGCGCGTAGCCCCAGCCGAAGCCATCCAGCATCGACGTTACCGGCAGAATTTCAATCATATTTACGCCCAAGTCTTGCAGGTAATCTAACTTTTCAATCGCGGTGAAAAATGTTCCTGGCGTCGCCTGATCGGGCTGATTAAAGGTGCCGATGTGCAATTCGTAAATCGCCTGGCTTTCTGTCGGCGGCGGAACGAAATCTTCGTCGTCGCCCCAATCAAAAGTCGTGTCGGCGATTATGCCCTTGCCGTCGGCTGATGATAATTGATGTGCCCGCGGATCGCTGAAAACTTTGGTTGTGCCGTCACTAAGCTGTGCTCGATACTGGTAGGCCATGCCGATTTTCGCTTCTTTTAATCGTAGAGTCCAAATGTCGTTTTCCGCCATCATCGCAAATTCCTGGGCGCTGAAGTCCGCGTTGTCCAAAATCAACGTTACGTCTGTCGCATCGGGCAGCCATAATGCAAAGTCCACAAACTTCTTGTAAATCGTCGTTCCTAGTTTGATTTTTGTCATATAACCATTTTAGCATAAGTTTTTCTTAGAATTGGTCAAGGTTGCACGAATCTGATGAAAAGTGTATAATTCTTTTTGTTATTGGGGATTAGCCAAGCGGTAAGGCAATGGGTTCTGGTCCCATGATCGGGGGTTCGAATCCCTCATCCCCAGCCAGATTATAGAGAAAATTGAAACTTCTGCCCGCGAGGGCTATTTCTTTTGCCTGCGAACGCTAATTTTGTGTAGGTTTTCGCGCGAGTTCTTTTTCGGGAAGACTCAATACAGCTAATTGCATTAGGGACTAAGGGAGTTTTTGGCCTGTCATTATAGTGTATCTGTTCTGTTTAAACAGTAATTTCTAGCAGCTTTCTCTGATAGCTCACGATGTTTTCGCGATCCCTTTACAATGTGTCCACGATCAATGTCTGTTATGTAATCTATCTCAATTCCTGCGTCCTCTACGGCTTTGATCTTGTCTATATTGCTCGTCATCATGATCGTTTTGTTGATGCCTAGCAGGTCCAGAATATTCGGTACGATTTCATATGATCGCTCATCAATTTTATGGCCGCAAAAAAGATTTGCTTGATCTGGTGTCATATTTTCAACGCATTTTATCCCATCGACATAACCCTCTTGCGCCGCCAGACAGGCTAGTTTTGCTCGAAACCCAATGCCTCTTCCCTCCTGTCTCATGTATAAGACAACACCGACACCATAGTCAACTATGGATTGAATACTGGCCTTTAGTTGTTCGCCGCAATCACACAAATCTGAATATAGGGCATCGCCCAAAAGACATTCCGAGTGAATACGCAATATCGGAGAAATATCAGCACCATGGAACATATTACTAACATCCTTGTGCAATTCTTGGCCTGGCTGGTAATCTTTAATATACAGAAGAGCTAAATGCATATGATCTCCCATATCAATACCCTTCTCTTCAAAGCCAGCTAGTATCCATGGGTGGCCAAGTACCTCAACTGGGGTAATATTCACTACATTAATTAAAGCTGGTTTCATAAGATCTCTCCTATATCAATACCATTGCCGCTAAAAGCTTCGACGAAACCGTTGCCGATCATTGCAACGCCGCGGTATGCATTTCGACCAATTGCTCCTTCTATCCGAGAACTCAACAAACTACATCCTTACCAAGAACCAAAACCCTACTGTAAACAAAGCCAGCAAAATCACTGCTGGCAAATATTTCTTTAGTGCTGCTGTCAAAGCAAAAAACAGATAAAGCCCCGTAGCAAAAAGTGCGGTAGCCAGAGCCGCCACCAGCCATTCGTGACCATCCAGCATTGGCCACAACGCGCCAAGCGAAACGAACGTCGCCAGCGTAATCAATATCGATCGAAAAACGCGGGCGTGCGACAGTAGCGCTGACATGACGATACCGACAACAACCAGCGCGATGATAAACGATGTTGTGCCAGCGCTAACGCAGATTTGGGCCGTGTCGGGCGTGCGGCAAAACAGTGGCTTCATAGCCCAGTTTTCTAGCGCTAGCCGGAATAGCCAAACTAACACACCTCCAGCTATACCAACTATTACGAAACGGATCATTTCACGTTTCGGCAGAGGCCGGACTGTGTCATCCTTAACCTTTACTTTGTCAAAGTCAAAATCTTTCCAGTTGTCGCTGTCGTTGGGTTCGGGATCGGCCGGTTTTGGTGTAGTAGTTTCTGCCGAAGTATTTAGCGGCGTCATGCCCATCATCGTTGGTATTGTTGGGATAGTGCCGATCGGCGGGCGAGGCGTTTCTTCTGGCTCTGGCACAGGCGGCAAATCAGGCGCGGTTGCCTTGGTGTCGACCGGTGGCAGATTATTATAATAATGCTTGCGCGTTGACATAGTCTCTTTCATATGCTCATCTTAACACATGTTGACAGCTCTGACAACTCAAACTTTTTGCTGCATTTTTCGACCGATATATTTGTGAAGCTCCAACGCCAGCCCCATAATAACCATACCAATCAAACACGCCCAAATCGAATCAGCGTGGATCTGCTCCAGATGCAAAGCACTGCGCAAAGCCGGCACAAACATGATGGCCACTTGTAAAATAATCGCACCAGTCAGCGCCCAGAAGAAAACGCGGTTTTTGACTTTGAATATTTTATGCAGCGGCGCCTCGCTGCGCATCGACAGCGCGTTGATCCATTGGATAGTGATCAGCGCCAAGAATGCCGCGCTGCGGGCTTCCTCTACGCTATGTCGGTGAAGGAAGATCGCAAAGATTCCCAGCGTAACTATCGCCATAATAACGGCGGTCATAATCACGCGCGACATTAAGAATTTGTTAAGAATTGGCGCCCGCGGATCAGCCGGTTTTTGCTTCATGATTTTCTTGTCACCGGGTTCCAGACCAAGCGGAATGACCATGAACGTGTCTGTCGCCAAATTAACCCAAAGGATTTGCACGGCGACCAACGGCAGCGGCAATCCAATTAACAACGCGCCGATCATGACCAAAACTTCGCCGGCGTTGGTGGCCAACAGATAGACCAACATACGCCGAACGTTGGCGATGATGATGCGGCCCTCGCGGATGGCGGTAACGATCGATTTGAAATTGTTGTCCAGCAGCACGATGTCGGACGCGTCCTTGGCGATGGCCGAACCGGCACCCATCGCGACACCGACGTGCGCCTGCGTCAAGGCCGGCACATCGTTGACGCCGTCGCCGGTCATGGCCGTGATGTCGGTCCGGTTCAATTCGGTTAGGATTTTGTGCTTGGCCTCTGGGATGACGCGGGCGTAGACGCGAGTGGCCTCGACGACAGAGTGCAATTTGGCTGGCTTTAATCTCATCAGTTTGCGACTGTCGTAGACTTGCTCTGGATCTTCGGCGATGTGGATTTCGCGGGCGATGTGATAGGCCGTTTCGGCGTGATCGCCGGTGATCATGCGGACGCGGACGCCGGCGTTAGTGGCTTCGCGGACGGCGGATTCGACGCGGGGACGCAGTTCGTCGGCAATGGCGACAAGGCCGAGAAATTCTAAACTCTGGTTGGTGAGCTTCTTTAATGAAAAGAATTTGCCGACAGCGGACATGGTTGTTTCACCCTTTGCGAAGGCAATGACGCGGAAACCACTTCCTGTAAATTCGTGTAATTTCTTTTCGAATATAGCTTTTTCGGTGGCTGTCATCTTGCATTTTTCTATAACTTTTTCCGGGGCGCCTTTTACAAAAATTTCGCGGTTTTTACCGAACTTCCAGATGTTGCCGCTCATAGATGATTGGTAATCGAACGGCAAGGATTGAATTAGTTCGCTTTTTGGTGCCTCAACTTTTTTACTTTTTAAGAAAATCGACAAGGCCGTGTCCAGCGGATCGGCCGTCTTCCCTTTTGAAATATTTAACGCAAAAGAAGTTTGCAAAGCAAAGGCGGCCGGGTTGAACCGCGGCGACCAAGTATCCCGCACGCGCAGTTCGTTGCGCGTCAAAGTTCCGGTCTTGTCGGTGGCAATCGTCGTAACCAAACCAATGTTTTCGATAGCGCGCATGTTGCGGACCAGAGCCTTTTTGGCGGCCATGCGTTTCATGCCCAGCGCCAGGACAACGGTGATAGCGATCGGTAAACCCTCTGGCACGGCCGAAACGGCGAAAGCTAAAACGAAACGTAATGCTTCGACCAATTCGATGCCGCGCGCCAGTTGCAGCAGGAACGCCAACCCCGCCATTGCGAACACGACAATGACGACGATCCGGATCAGTTTGTCGATTTTCTGCTGCAGCGGCGAAGTGTAATTGACGTCGCCAGCCAGCTCGGCCAGTTTGCCGAATTCGGTTTCGTTGTTTGTCGCTGTTATGACGGCCACGCCGGCACCGGTCACGACGAACGAGCCGCTAAACAGCATGTTGGTTTGTTCGTAGATCGGCTTTTCGCCGCGCAGTTCGGTCGGGGTTTTTCGTATCGACAAGCTTTCGCCGGTCAACATCGATTCGTCAACGTGCAAGTGTTCGGCTTCGATCAGGCGCGCGTCGGCCGGGATTTTTTGGCCCTCGCTCATTATGATCAGGTCGCCGCGGACTAAGTTTTCGGCTAGCACGGTCGAGACTTTACCGTCGCGGTAGACTTCGACGCGGTTTTGCTCGCGCTTCTTTAGGCTTCTTAAAATCCGAGCGGTTGAATATTGCTGAACCCAGTCGATGATAGCGCTGGCCATGATGATGGCAAAGATGATAATGGCATCGACGTATTCGTGCTGCCAAAGGCTGATGGCGGTGGCGACGAACAGCACGCCTATCATGACGTTGGCAAAAGGCTGGACGATCAGGCGCCACAGTGGCGTGCCCTTGACTTCTACTATGTTTGGTCCGTCGGTGGCTAAGCGTTTCGCCGCTTGTTGCGACGTCAAGCCGTCGCGATCAGAGTCAACAGCCTGTAACGTTTCGTCGATGGATTGGCGGTAAAAGTTCACGCTTATTATTATAACACTAGGAGACGAGCAAAAAGAAAATTTATTTTCTTTTTCGAGGCGACGACGTATTATATATTTCGCAGAAATATATAGCGGATATGCTTATTTTTCAGAAGTTTCCGTCCAAGATGTAGCGACGGCTTTTATTGGATCTGTTTGCCAAATTTGCCAAACGGCTTCTTTTGTTGCAATCTCACCGCTCCAGACGCGTAAAGGTGCATCGAACTTTTGCGAAATGACTTGGCCGTCGTTTGCGACAAATAAAAATCCAGAATGCCATAGCGTGATTGTCGCCGGATAAGTAATCGTAAATTTGTGCAAGATCTCGGCGATTTGCTTGACTCCCTGGTTAAAGGTCAAAACACGCGGATAATAAACTTCACGGAAGAGTTTTTGCAGTTGCGAGAAACTGACAACCAAATGCGTTGGCGCTCGGTTTAAAACGATCTCGGCGGCTGGTTTTATTAGATCAACTGCATCACGCGTCAGAACGACCGGCGTGGTTTTGTCTTTGCTTAAGAAAGTTTCAAGAAGCGCCGCTGTTTCAGAATTTGCCCCGCTGTCGCCGATAAAAAGGATCAGATCGGCCCAATCGGCTGCCGCGTTCAGTTCGTTCAAAGCTTCGCGGGCCAAGCCGCCACTGGGATTGGTCGATGCGAAGATCATACTGGGATTGCCTGCGAAATTCTTTTTTAGGGCATCGGGCAGAATTACTTTACATTCGCCGATGCCGATGTCCAGCGCTGTTTTATAGGCTGCCGCCACTGCTGCGAAACCGCGTGAATTGCCGCCGACGATCGCCAGTTTTCCAGCCGCATCGCGACGTTCGGGTTTGCTCCATAGCACGTCGGGGAATAATGGTTGGCCTGGTTCTTGCCTTTGCCAAAACTTGTCCATAACGCAATTATACCAAACTATCTCTTTCAGCGAGCAATGCAGGCAGGGCGGCCGATAGATATTTTGTCGCGCCATGAGCTTGATCATAAACTTCATGCATTCTGAAGTCAGTGTCTGAGTATCTTCGTGCAACATGCCCGATGATCGGGGCTAGGTATTGTGGGTTCGTTAGACTACTTGCTTCCATTGTGGCAACATCGATGGACGTCGCATATTCTGCTGCTGCAGGCAGATCGGAAGCCAGGACTATTTTGCGGGCAGCGTCGCCCTGATGCCATAGTCGCTCCTTTGTTGTCGGCCGATTTGTGGGATCGGATTTTAGTTGCCTAGAGAATAGAATGGCACGTTCAAGCCAAGACAGATCAGACTTTTGCGGATCTAGTTGATTATATCCCCTGGAATGCCTGCCCTCCAGCGCATTAAACGCAACCGCCCATTGGAATGGTTTCATATAGTGATCGCCTGGAGAATCGGACATGAATACCGAAGCCGGAACCTCTAGGTCATGCCCGATCGTCGCAAGAGCATAAAGCCCGCCTAATGATCCACCTTCTGCACTTACGTGATCGAAGTCTTTAACCACTGGCCGCAAAGCATCGGCAAAGACCTCTCCGTATGGCAAAAAACTTCCGCTTTTTGCAACCTGTTTTACTTTTCCTTTACCTAATACCCCTGCTTCACCAAATCCCAAAGGGTGTACAAATATATGAGTCATATCTGGTCTAAGCGCTGTCGAATGATATAAATCATACGGCGGGATCTGCTGGCCTGTCTGGCCCCAGCGAGGAAAATGTATAGCCGCACCCCCCCCCAGCTGGATGCCACTAGGCGGCTGTACTATTGTTAATTTGACCGCTGTTCTGCCGCGACTAATTATGGGTTCAGGAATCTCAGGCACCATCACGTCCGGCGGCATCAGAATACGATCTCGACCAAACGCAAACTCACTGGTGTCGGTGATGCTACCAGGGCGAAAATGCGTGGTTCTACCATGAACGCCTCTTGAGAAATTTGTGTCTACTTTTTGACGAGCCATAACGCTAGCATTATAACATCAAATAAGTTTCTTTAAAAATGTAACTCTATACTAACTGGACAGTGGTCGCTACCCATTTGCTTTGGATAAATCGCCGCGTCCGCCAGATTCTTCTTCAGCTTCTCATCAACCAAGAAATAATCAATCCGCCAGCCAATGTTGCGCTCGCGAGCATTTGCCCAGTGCGTCCACCAAGTGTACGCATCCTTTTCATCACCGTGGATCGCACGAAAACTGTCGATGAATCCGGCACTCAAAAAATTGTCAAATCCAGTTCGTTCCTCGACAGTGAAACCGTGCTTGCCCACGTTTTGTTTGGGATTAGCCAGATCGATCTCCTGATGTGCCACGTTCAGGTCGCCGCAGAAAACGACTGGTTTTTTCTGACGTAGTTCAGACATGTAATCGCGAAAAGCCGGGTCCCAGTGTTGGGCACGTAAATCCAGTCGCGTTAAATCGCGTTTAGAATTTGGCGTATAAACAGTAGTCAGGAAAAATTTATCAAGCTCGATCGTCAAGACGCGCCCTTCGCTGTTCGGGTCGCCATAACCGTCGCTTTCCAAATTGTAACGTTCAGCCAGCCGCATCGGAAAGTCCATCGCGACGTTCTTAACATCAATATCGTTTCGCACGAAGATCGCCGTACCGCTGTAACCGGCGCGTTCGGCCGAATTCCAATATTCCTGATAATCTGGCAAATCGATTTCGACTTGGCCGCGGCGGGCTTTGGTTTCTTGCAAACAGAGGATATCTGGTTTTTCGCGCTCGATAAATTTTTCCAATTCACCTTTTCTTATCAGGGCGCGCAGGCCGTTGACGTTCCACGAGAAGATTTTCATAGGACCATTCTACTACGAAGCAGAAGAAAAATAAATCTTTATAGTTTCATGAAAAGATAATTTGTCTTTTTACATTGTAACTATTACAATGTATTTCTTATACTTATTTTTACGATTATCATGAACTTTTCCACAAACATATCTCTGTTACTTTGCCTAGACGCCACAAACCCTGTTGTAACATTTACAAACTCTCTTGCTTTTAGTAAATTGTTTGTGTTAATATGTTGTCGAGCGAAAGTTCAAACAAAAACTTGAAAAAGAAACTGTGCGAAGTTTCGCTTTGTCTCCACCACACACCTCTTTTAAGCCCGACCTCTGTCGGGCTTTTTTGTGTTGACACGTCATGAAACGCGTAGTAAAATTATGCAGTAAAGACCAATGAGAGGATTTATTAAATGCGACGTGTCGGGACAACAATTCGAGGGATCCGTACACCAATAATAAAAGAAAACGACGATTTGGCAACAATTGTTGTCGACAGTTTAATGGCCGCAAGCGTTGATGAAAAATTCACTTTCCACGACCGCGACGTGGTCGGAATCACCGAAGCCGTGGTCAGCATTAGTGAAGGAAATTATGTTACAGCCGATGACGTGGCGACCGATATTCGTCAGAAATTCCCTGGTGGCGAAATTGGCTTGCTGTTTCCCACTCCAATCAGCCGCAATCGCTTCGCGCCGTATCTGAAAGGCATCGCAAGAGGCGCCAAGAAAATCACCATGCAGTTCAGTTTTCCTGATGACGAGCTGGGCAATCAACTTTTTTCTGGAAGTCTGCTTGACAAATATGGTGTTAAATTTCACGACGTCTTGACAGAAGCCGATTACAATAAACATTTCAAAGGCATGAAACATACTTTCACCGGTGTTAATTATCCGGAATACTTCAGAGAGATCGTCGAGGCCGAAGGTTGCACAATTGATTTCATTTTCGCAAATGATGCTGCGGAGATTCTGGAACATGCCAAAGATGTTCTAGTCTTGAATGTTCACCGCCGACAGCGAAACAAAAAGATTTTGGAAGCGGCCGGCGCCGACACAGTTTACACCTTGGACGAAATTATGGATAAGAGTATCAACGGCAGCGGTTTTAATCCCAAATACGGATTATTGGGCTCAAACCGAGCCACCGATGAAAGAATTAAATTATTCCCCAGAGATGGGCAGATTTTGGTTGAAAAAGTCCAAGCAATGCTGGAAAAGAAGACCGGCCGAAAAATCGAAGTTTTGGTTTATGGCGACGGCGCCTTCAAAGACCCGGTCGGCGGTATCTGGGAGTTGGCCGATCCAGTCGTCAGCCCAGCTTACACATCCGGCCTGGAAGGAACGCCGAACGAGCTGAAATTGAAATACATCTCTGACAATAAATTTGCCGATCTGCGGGGCAAAGAGCTGAAAGAGGCGATCAAGGACGAGATCCGGGACAAGGATGAGGATTTAACAGGCAAAAACGTTTCCTTAGGTACTACACCACGGCGGTATACAGATTTGATTGGCTCTCTGTGCGACCTGACATCTGGTTCGGGCGATAAGGGTACGCCAGTGGTTTACATTTCTGGGTATTTTGATAATTTGGCGGATGAGTGATTAAAGAACACGTCGCCCTCGGACTTGTCCCTAGGGTCTTTTGCGAAGTTTATTTCTATATTGAAGAATTTCTCTCGCGCCATTTGGCGATTTCAGCGTGGTTACCACTTAGTAGGACTTCGGGGACTTTCATGTCGCGGAATTTTTCCGGCCGCGTGTATTGCGGGAATTCTATATTGGCACCATCGCTGTAGCTTTCGATTTCGGCTGATTGTTCGCCGCCTAAGACGCCCGGCAACAAACGTACGATTGAATCGACCAGAATCATGGCTGGCAACTCGCCGCCGGTTAATACATATTGCCCAACCGAAATTTTTTCATCGATAAAGGCGTCGATCCGAGCATCGAAACCTTCGTAGCGGCCGCAGACTAAGATGAAGTCATCGTCTGATTCGGCATGCGTGGCAGCTTTTCGCTGGCCCCAGTAATTATCGCAGGGTGTCATCAGCAGAACCTTAGCTTGAGGATTTTGCGTTTTAGCATGTTCAATTGCAGCGACTAGCGGCTCAATCATCAGCAACATACCATCGCCGCCACCGTAAGGTGTATCGTCGACGGTCTTGCGCGGGCCAAGGCCGAAATCGCGCAGATTGATTAGCTCGAACTCGACGTGGCCGTCTTTTTGAGCTTTCCAGAGCATTGATGAGTTAAGCACGCCATCGAACATCTCTGGAAATAGGGTGATGATTTGGAATTTCTTCATCTTATGATTGTAGCACATTAAACTAAAAAACCCCGCCGGAGCGGAATTTTCTAGCACAAATAAATCTCTCGCAAATTCTTCGTGGTGTTCTAGCGCACTTGCTGAACTATTTATATTATATATCAAAGTCATCCAAATCCGCAAGCCCCTCGCGCAGCTTTTTGGTGCGATCGTCGGTGTTTTCCACAGTTTCAGTGTCAGTGTTGTCCACAGTCTCGACTTCTTCAGTGGTTTCTGGCGTTGTTTCAGATGCAGATTCATCGGTGGTTTCGCGCAGCTGGCTAGCTTCGTCGGCTTCTTCTGGTTTGTCAACGTCAATGATTTTCAGGTTGTAGTGCTCGTTGTTCTTCGTACCTAGCGCACGCAGCAGATTGCGTAAGGATTGCGCCGTCGCACCGTGCTTACCGATGACGCGGCCTAAGTCGTCTGCCGCCACTGTTAATTTCAACAGCACGCCGCGATCGTCGGTGATGCGCTCGACGGAAACGGCGTCAGGATTGTCGACGAGCTGCTTGACAACGTACTCAATAAATTGTTGTTCGATCATGATTTTGGCCTCCTTTGGCTTGGTTTTACGTAGCTATTATATCAAAAAATCGCCATGGCCGATAGAGCCTTGACGATTTAAGGTTTTGCTGGAAAGATTTATTCTGCAGGTTTTTCTTCGACAGTCGATTCCTCGGCTGTTTCAGTAGCTTCGGCGGTCTCTTCGGTCGCGGGTGTTTCTTCAACAACTTCTTCCGCAGGAGTTTCAGCGACTTCTTCAACCTTTTCTTCCTTTGGCTGATTCTTGCGCAGCTTCTCAGCATTACGGATTTTCTTAGCGCCTTTTGCGTCAAATTCTTCTACCCACGATGGCAATTTGACACCGTTGTCTTTCAAAATCTTAGCGACACGAGTGGTCGGCTGGGCACCGTTGTCCAAGTATTTCTGCGCCAGCTCGGCGTTGACGGTGACTTCCTTGCTGTGCGGATTGTACGAACCGATTTGGGCCGCGACTTTGCCGCTGGACGGGTGCCGGCGCGAGTCCTGCACGACTATACGATATGTGGCGAAATGGGTTTTACCTTGACGTTGCAAACGAATTACGAGCATTTTTCTCCTTATATGATTCCGGCGCGAATTGAGGTTGGCACGCAGGAAAATTAATCTTATGACGGATTTAGGACAGTTTAGCAGATTGTGTTGATTTTCGCAAGAGCCAGATTTGTCGGAGCCCCATCACAACGTCATCCTCGGATTTGTTCCGAGGATCTAGCGCAAGGTTCTCGGAACAAATCCGAGGATGACAAGCTCACTTTTACTTCTTTTCGCCTTTTTTTGCAGCCCAGTAACGTTTTTTGTAAGTTTGCAAGGCCTCGCGGGCGGCGTTTTGCTGAGCGATTTGCTTAGACGTGCCCTGGCCGCGGCCCATTTCGACGTTCTTAACAAAGGCGCCAACAGTGAAAGTTTTATCGTGGTCCGGCCCGATTTCCTCTAGCACGCGGTAATCGGGTGTTTCGCCGTCTTCGCGTTGGCTGACTTCCTGCAGGTGCGATTTCGGGTCGCGCCATGAACCGGCTTCTAAAATATCGTCGATCTGGCTAAGGATATTCTGATCGATGAAATCGCTCGCCATTTCATATCCTTTGTCAAGGTAGATCGCGCCGATTAGGGCTTCGAAAGCGTTGGCAATAATGTGCAGTTTGGCGGTTTCTGACCCCTGTCGCTCGCCGCGGCTCATGCGGATTAAGGACGCATAGCCTAAATTGTCGCCGGCGTCGCGGATCGATTCGGTGCGAACCAGCGCCGCGCGCCATGAGGTCAAGATGCCTTCGGGCTGATCGAAATTCTTGAACAGGAATTCCGTCGTAGCTAGTTCCAAAACCGCGTCGCCGAGGAATTCCAAGCGTTCGTTGTGAGCTTTGGCGCTTTTGCGGTGTTCGTTGACGTAGCTGCGGTGGGTAAAGGCCGTCACCAACAGCGACGGATTATCGAATTCGAAGCCCAACCTTTCGCGCGCCCAGGTTTGGTACGGTACGAAATCTACGCCTTCGATTGTCGGCACAGTCGGTGCGTCCTCTGGACGGCGGTCGAAATCTGATTTTAGCGCGCGTTTTTGGCGCGGGTTTTTCAGCTTAACCATCGATTTCGCCCCTTTGGCGCAGACGATTCCGCCCCAGCAGCATTAATTTCGCGATGTCTTCGTAAGCAATAATGTCGACCGCTTCGTCGAACGGGAACCACTTGATGCCGTTCATCCAGTCTTCCTTTTGGATTTTGTTGGTGTCGCCCAGCGCCTTGAACAGATAGATTTGCGTCGACATCAGCACCAGCGTGTTTTGACGGCGGTAACGGAAGTGAATTTTGCCCAGCCAGCAGATTGGCTCCAATTCGTGAACGCCGGCTTCTTCGCCGATTTCACGGATGGCAGTTTCCTGCGCGGTTTCGCCTTCTTCGATGTGGCCTTTCGGGATGGTCCAGCGGTCAAAATGATCGGCCACCAATAAAATTTCCAGATCGCCGGCCTTGGTAACGCGATAAATCACGCCGCCGGCGGTGGCTTCGCGGACCATTTCGCTGATGGCGGGACGATCGTCACGTCCATGATGCCGATCATTCTTTCGCAAATTGCCACGCGAATCAGAGGTCGTTAAATCGGCCGCCATAGCGTCGGGCGGCGCAGATCTTTCTTTAGTTTTTTTTCCTTCGTCATTCATTAGTCATTCTCATTCTTTCCCCTTTTTGTCCGTCTGGCGCCAGAGTGTCCCTAAGACCCCGTTAACGAACCGCGAGGAGTTTTCTGACCCGAAACTTTTGGCCAGTTCAACGGCCTCGTTGATGGCGACTTTCGGTGGGACGAAATCGCTAAATTCGGTCAGTTCGTAGGCGGCCATGCGTAAGATTTCGCGATCGACCAGCGCGACTTGACTGAGTGGCCACTCTGGCGCGATCGGCGCAATCTGGTCGTCGAGCTGCTTAGCATTTTTCGCAACACCTTGAACCAGCCGTTCGACGAAATCCTTGTCGTCGACTTTATCAGAATAACGCTCGATATTGCGCGTCAGGATCTCGTTCAGATCGGACTCTTCATCGCCGGAATCTGTCCGAAAATCGTGTTCGTACAGCGTTTGCAGAGCGATGATCCTACCCAAGTGCCGATTGCTTGCCATCTCTTAAACTCCTCTTTATTGTAAAGTACAAATTGTTAAGTGTGCAAAGTGTTGTCCCGATCGGAACTTACTTTGTCGCCTTTACTTTTTTGCCTGTTTCACGTTTGGTGGTCGTGGCTTTGACCGGTGATTTACCATTGACTTTACGCGCCAGATCCAGCACAAAATGGCTGCGGCGCAAGCCCGTTTTGCGTGGGCTAGTTTGCTTTTTTGGCTTTCCCATGTTTACTCCTATTTGCTAATATTTGGTTTAATTGTAGCAATTCTCCGGCTTTTTGACAAGGGCTAAGCGATATTTTATTTTCTTTCGCCGAAATTTTTCGAACTATTTTTCGATTTTTTCTTTGATCTAAGTTTAATCACCAACAGGACAATCGCTGACGCAATTATGGTGGCGCCAATAATCAGGAGCGCCAGATTCCAGCCGCGCAGTTTTGAATTATTATCGGACGTAGCCTTGTTCGCCGAATCAGTTGAATCAGCTTTTTTCTTTAACAGAGAGGCCGAAACTGGGGTGACATTGCCCTCGGCGTCAGTTTCCGTAGCTTGCAGGTCGCCGGTTACCGGCTCTGTTGAAGTGCAGCTCCAGGTCCCGTCTGGCTGGACCGTTGCGGTGCAAAGTTCTTGACCAGCTTCGTTGCGCGCTGTGACAGTGCTACCTGGGGTGCCGGTCCCGACAATCGTCGACGGTTGATTCTGGTTATTATTGTTTGTTCCTCCTCCGGTCGGCGGATTAGTCGGCGGGTTGGTCGGTGGATTTGTGGGCGGATCGACAGGTGTCGTAGGTGGAATTACCGTGAAAGTTCGAGCCGATGAAACCGTTGAAACATTTCCCGCTTCATCCTTGGCGAACGCCGTAATTACATGAACACCTTCCGATAGAGGCGTACTCGGCGTGAAAGTCCACGTACAACCGAGACCACAGCCGTATGACTGCTGCGGATACGTTGTGCCGACAGTAACGCCATCAATCAAAATTGTAATTGTGGTGCCTCCTTCAAAAATCTTGCCGCTGATTGTTGGCCTTTTGTTGTCGGTCTGAGCACCTTCTGATGGAGTGTCGATTGTCGGCGTGGCGATGTATGTATCGATCTCGAAATACCAATCCGGACCCTCGTAAGTTCCCTGTGATACATAAATGGAATAGACATCGTCGCTCAGAAAGCCAGGTGAACAACTCCAAGTTCCATTTGCCGCAACCGGCGATGTGCACATTGGTGTACCGTTCCATAGGCGAACAGTTACATCGCCTTCACCTGGAGTAGCGGTTCCACTGATAGTTGGATAAGGGTTATTGGACAGCGACCAGTTTCCCGGCGACGTAATCGCCGCGAAAGGCGCGGCGGCAACCATTCGGCTGGTCCCCATCACAATGAATGTCGCGAATGTTATCGCCATAACCAACATGCTGCTGGCAAATACCCGGGTATGATGTTTCCTAGTAAGCTTTTTATTTGCCACGGGTAGCCTCCTTGATTTGTTAGTTTTTATCTTTTAAACATATTCATTTTAATACAAAGTTTTTTAAATTGCAAAGTAAGCTTAAGGATCCCCCGGTTACTTTACGACGATATTCACTATTTTGCTTGGGACGTAAATGACTTTGGCGGGAGTTCTATCGGCAACGAATTTGGTGACATTTTCGTGAGCCAACGCCGATTTTTCGATTTCGTTTTGCGGTGCGTCGATAGCGACGATAACTTCGCCGCGTAGTTTGCCGTTGACCTGGACTGCGATTGTCATTTCGTCATTTTGCAGATATTTGTCATCCCAAGTCGGCCAGTCGCTGATGTGGATCGAGGCTTGGTTCCCAATTTGCTCGCGCCAGATTTCTTCGGCCATGTGCGGTGCGAACGGCGCGATCAACTGGGTAAGTTTCGCGGCTGCATCTTTCCAAACTTTGCTGCCACCGATCGATAATTTTGTTAAGTCATTGACGGATTCCATCAAGGCGGCGATGGCCGTGTTGAATTGCATTCTCATCAAATCGTCAGTGATTTTTTTCGTCGTGCGATTGACGATTTTCTGAACTTCCTCGTCATCTTTTTCGTCGGCGTTTTCGCTCGACAAAACCTCGCCGACCATATTCCAGAATCGGCCCAAGAAGCGGTAGGTGCCGGCTAGGCCACTCTGACTCCACGGCGTCGCCTGGTCGAACGGCGCCAGGAACAGCACGATCATCCGCAAAGAATCCGCGCCGTAACCGCTGTCGATAACTTCGTCGGGCGGAATGGCGTTGCCTTTTCGTTTGCTGATTTTCTGACCGTCTTCGGCCAACAGCATGCCCTGATTCCTTAATGCCAAGAATGGTTCCGGGAAGTCGATCAGCCCGGCGTCCTGCATGACCTTGGTCCACATCCGCGCGTACAGCAGGTGCATGACAGCGTGTTCGGCGCCGCCGACGTACATGTCGACCGGCAGCCAGTGGTCAGCCAGTTTTTTCGAGAAAGCTTCTTTGTCATTGTGCGGGTCGGCGAATCGTCGGAAATACCACGACGAACAGGCGAATCCATCCATCGTGTCGGTTTCGCGCGTGGCTGGGCCGCCACATTTTGGGCAAGTTGTTTGCACCCAATCGGTGACCTTGGCCAGAGGTGATTTACCGTCGCCGGTCGGCTGGTAATCTTCCATCGGCGGTAATTTCAACGGCAATTGATCGTCCGACAAAGCCACTGCGCCGTCTTTTTCACAAAAGACAATCGGGATCGGCGCGCCCCAATAACGTTGTCGCGAAATCAGCCAGTCGCGCATTTTGTAGTTGACTTTACTTTTACCAATGCCCTGTTCTTCTAGCCAAGCCGTGATTTGTTCGCGGGCGTCGAATGATTCTGTGTTGTTGAATTGACCAGAATTAACCAGCAGACCCTCGCCGGCGTAACAGGCACCGCTTTCGCAGCCGGCTTCTGTCGCAGTTTCCGGTTGTTCGATAACCGTCACGATCGGCAGTTCGTATTTCTTAGCGAATTCGTAATCTCGTTCGTCGTGCGCCGGCACCGCCATGATCGCGCCCGTGCCGTAACCCCACAAAACGTAATCGGCGATCCAGATCGGGATCTTTTCGCCATTGACTGGATTAATCGCAAACGCGCCGGTGAAGACGCCGGTTTTTTCGCGGTCTTCGTCCATGCGGTCAATGTCGGTTTTTCTGGCGGAGTCGGCCGAATACTGTTCAACGTTTTCCCTTTGCTTTGCAGTGGTGATTTTCTTAACCAAGGGATGTTCGGGCGCCAGAACCATGAAAGTCGCGCCGAACAGTGTGTCGGGCCTCGTTGTGTAAACGGTGATTTTTTCTTCTTCTGTGCCATCGACGACGAAATCGACTTCCGCGCCGAGAGATTTGCCGATCCAATTTCGTTGCTGCGCCTTGATCCCTTCCGACCAATCCAAATCCTCCAGTTCGTCCAACAATCGATCGGCGTAATCGGTGATCTTAAAATACCACTGTTTCAACTCCTTTTTCGTGACTTTGGTGCCGCAACGTTCGCACTCGCCGCTGATAACTTGCTCGTTGGCCAAAACTGTTTTGTCAAAGGGACACCAAAACTGCGCCGCCTTTTTCCGATAAGCCAAACCGCGCTCGAACAGCAGCTTGAAAAACCACTGCGTCCAACGATAATACGACGGATCAGTCGAGGAAAACTCTCGCGACCAATCGTACGACATGCCGAGTTTTTTGAACTGAGCTTTGAAATTGACTTCGTTTTCCTTGACAGAAATTTGCGGCGGCACACCAGTTTTGATCGCGTAGTTTTCCGCTGGCAAACCAAAACTATCCCAACCCATCGGGTGCAAAACTTCGTTGCCAGCCATGCGGCGAAAACGCGTCACGACATCGGCGATCGAATAATTCCGCACGTGACCAAGATGCAGACCGCGCGCCGACGGATATGGGAACATGTCCAAAACGTAATATTTTGGTTTGGTGGAATTGTCGTTGGCTTGGTCGACTTTTTCGTCCTGCCAGACTTTTTGCCATTTTGATTCGATTTCGGATGGGTTGTAGCGCTTGGTCATTTTTACCTCTCGTCTATTTACGTTAGGAATATCTTATCATAGAAAAGATACGTCGCACTCGGAATAAAATGAACAAGATTCATTTTATTCTCTCGTTGCTAATATCTTAACATAAATATCAGTACTTCGCCCGGAAAATCTCATACTGCCCCGTCCGCGTTCCCCAAGTGCCATTTATATACTGCCCATCCGACGCAACTAAGTCCTCGTAACTGGCGCTAAACCAATCTGCGTCCGTCATGACCTCTGGCCAGCTCGCCGGTTTCACAAATGGTTTCATCATGTCAAAAGCATACGGCATCGCCAGTCCCCACCGCGCGTGTGCACCTTGGCCGCCGCCAATGTAAATGAAGGTGTGATTGGCCGCTCCTGTTCCGCCGTGGTGCACGAAAACATCGCCTGGCTGTAGATCGCCCAAATTCCCTGCATTCGGCACTCTCTCCCAGGTGTTCGAAGATCGCAAATGGCTCAAGATCGTCCCCGTCCACAATTTCGTCCCAGTCGGAAATGCCCAATCGACCCCGCTGGCCCTAACGGCCGTTGCTACAAACTTGCCACAATCGTCCATCTGCCTAACTCCAACATACTGCTTCCACGCCGCATAATAAGCCCCATTCGCTCCGTTCGATGTCGTCCCGTGCCCGCCCCACTCCGAAGTATGATACGCTGTCCAGGTGTCTGTCAAAAAATTCCGCGCCTGATCCGCGATTCTTTGCCCCGCCGGAATGCTCGTCCAATCTGCCCGTCGCTGCATTTCTTCGGCATGCCGTTTCGCTGCTGCAATTTGCGCCTGCTTGGCC
>WRLL01000013.1 GCA_009777625.1 Candidatus Saccharimonadota bacterium | reverse complement strand
TGGCGGTTATAAAGAAAGACCGTCGCAAGGTCTTGTTCGATCGCGAAAAACTTTACAATGCGGTGCAACGATCGGTCGGCAAATTCCTTGATTCGGAAACAGAGGTCGAAGATATTGTGGCGCGGGTCGAGGATGCCCTTTATAGCCTTGGCGAGTTGGAAATCACCAGTCAACAGATTGGCGATTTTGTTATGGCGGAACTGGCAAGGCGCAATGAGGTAGCTTATATCCGGTTTGCATCTGTTTATCGCGAATTCGAAAACGCCGATGAGTTTGTGAAGGCTTTGAAGGAGCTTAGAAAAAATCCGGATTCTACCACAGAGCAAACTCCTCCCAATAAAAATAAAAAGGACAACAAGTGAAATTGGTCAAACTGAACGACACCGAAAAATTCGTTAACAGCGAAAACTGTTTCGGTCGGAATTATCCTTTGGACGAATCGACGATGAACTTGGCAGTCATCAAAATCACTGGTCGCTATCCGGATGATAATTTTGTCGTGAATGAAGTTAGCAAAGAAATGTGTTACATATTGTCAGGAGAGGGCAAAGTCGTGAAAAAAGGCGGCGAGATTCTGGAATTTGAGGCGGGCGACATGGTTTTTCTTGATAAAAATGAGTCTTACTATTTCAACGGTCAATGTGAAATGGCAGTAATCTGTGCGCCGAAATGGGCGGAGGAACAACATAAGGAGGTGGAATAATGCGATTAGTCATGGTTTATCGCGAGAAGTCAGAGGCGCGCATGAGTGTAGAAACTTTTATTAAGGATTTCAAGCATCGCACCGGCGGCGAAATCGAAACAATGGATCCGGACACGCGGGCCGGGCAGAACTTCATCGAAACTTATGGCATTGTCGAATATCCGACGCTGATTGCCATAGGCCCGGGCGGCACCGAAATGGCCAAGTGGCGGGGGATGCTACCGACAATCAGCGAGGCGAGTGCTTACAAATGAAATTAAGTTGGTGGGTGTAACATGACGGCGAAATCTCCTTTGTCATTGGTTGAACATGATTCGCATTTGAAACCATATGAAAAAGTAATTCAGGGTCGTCAGGCGCGAATTCTTTCCACGATAAAAGACATGACAAAGGATAGGAAAACGCTCAGTGACTCGGCCAACGGACATTTGTATTATGGTTTGCATCAAACAAAGGATGGCTGGGTTTTTCGCGAATGGGCGCCGAACGCGGTCAACATCTGGTTGGTTGGTGATTTCAACAATTGGCAAATCCGCGAAGAATTTCGACCGAAACGTCTGATTGGTGGAAATTGGGAATTGGAATTGCCGAAAAATACTCTGAAACATGGTGATTTATACAAGTTGCACATTGAATGGCCGGGCGGTTCGGGTGAGCGTTTGCCGACATATGCGCGGCGGGTCGTGCAGGATGACCAGAGCAAAATTTTCGCTGCGCAAGTTTGGGCACCGAAGGAACCTTACGAGTGGAAAAATAAGTCGCCAAAGAAAGTTAAGAATCCTTTGATCTACGAAGCTCACATCGGTATGGGCGGTGAGGAAGCCGGCATTTCAACCTTCAACGAATTTCGCGAAAACGTCCTGCCGCGAATCGCGAAGTTAGGCTACAACACGATCCAATTGATGGCGATTCAGGAACACCCATACTACGGGTCGTTCGGCTACCAGGTGGCGAATTTTTTCGCGGTCAGTTCGCGTTTCGGCACACCTGAAGAATTGAAAGAATTGATCGACGCGGCGCACGGTTTAGGGATCGCAGTGGTTTTGGACGTCGTTCATTCCCACGCCGTCAAAAACGAAAACGAAGGCTTGGCGAAATTCGACGGCACGACGACGCAATTCTTCTACGAAGGCGCGCGCGGTGACCACCCGTCGTGGGACTCGAAATGCTTCGACTACGGCCGCGGCGAAGTGGTGTCCTTCCTTCTTTCCAATCTGAAATATTGGCTGGAAGAATTCCACTTCGACGGCTTTCGTTTCGACGGCGTAACGTCGATGATTTATTGGCATCACGGCATGGGCAAGGAATTCACGAATTACGCGATGTATTTCGACGGCGCGCAGGACGAAAACGCGCTGGTGTATCTGGCGTTGGCCAACCAGTTGATCCGCGAAATCGATCCGAACGCTATAACGATTGCTGAGGACATGAGCGGCTATCCGGGACTGGCTATGCCGCTGGAGCAGGGCGGAATCGGTTTCGATTTTCGCATGAGCATGGGCGTAGCGGATTACTGGATAAAACTTATAAAGGAAAAAAGGGACGAAAAATGGCAGGTTGGCGATATTTTTTACGAGCTGACCAACAAACGCGCCGACGAAAAAACCATCAGTTACGCCGAGTGCCACGACCAGGCGATGGTCGGCGACAAGACGATTATTTTCCGATTGCTGGACAAAGAAATGTACACGTCGATGAGTGTTCTGACGCCGAGTCCGATTGTTGATCGCGGGATGGCTTTGCATAAAATGATTCGGCTGATTTCGCTTGCCACGGCGGGCAACGGCTATCTGAATTTCATGGGCAACGAGTTCGGCCATCCGGAGTGGATCGACTTTCCGCGGGCCGGCAATAATTGGAGCTATCATTACGCGCGCCGACAGTGGAGTTTGAGCGAGGATAAATTGTTGAAGTATCGTTTCCTGCACAATTTTGATCAGGCGATGATTCAATTGGTTAAGGAACACGACATTTTTAATTCGCAACTATTCGCGATCGTGCAAAACGCCCACGATCAAATGTTGATTTTCAAGCGCGGCGATCTGGTGTTCGTCTTTAACTTTAACCCGAAAAAATCGTTCACCGATTATGGTTTCCAAATTGACCCGGGTGAATATAAGATTTTGCTGTCCAGCGATGACAAAGAGTTTGGTGGGCAAGGGCGGGTTGACACGAAATTGGAGTATCCGACGAACGATAAATCGATGCTGAGATTATATGTGCCGAGCCGAGTGGCGATGGTGCTAAGGAAAATGAGTTAGTGTTTCCTAAAAAGAACGCGGATGTGGTATAATTATCACAAGACGTTCGAGTGGCTATCACCCACAAGTCGCGGGAAGAAACTTTCCAAGGATTAGACCCTGCCGTGAATCTGCGTAAAGGATGAATTGAGTGCTGAAGGATTCTTCTTCAGAAGATAGATGGTACCGCCCGCCCGGGTTCTATCGCGCGAGAACTTAGTGATTTCGCGCATGGAAACGTGCGGGCTTTTAATATGATGAAAGAGAGAAGAATGCCAGACGCCACAATCCGATCAGCCATCCCAGACGACGCCGAGCCTATTCGCCGCATGCAGGCGCAGAGTTGGCGTGAAACTTATCCCAGTCCGGAAAACGGCATTTCGCGCGAATGGGTCGAAAAAAGAACGGCCGAATGGTTCGAGCCGTTCGACGAAAAAATGGCTGAATCGCGAAAAATGCTAGAAAGTGCCATTGACGACCCAAAACAGTTCTATCGCGTAGCCGAATCGAACGGACAAATTATAGGTATTATTCACGGAGTTGTTCGCGAAGATAATAGTGGCCATTTGTGGGCAATCTATACCGATAAATCGCAGCACGGCAGCGGTTTGGGCCAGCGTTTGGTGGCGGAACTCGACGAATTCTTTGATGAAAATAACGTGCAAAGAGTCGATCTAGAAGTCGCGTCGTACAACGATCGCGCCATAAATTTTTATCAGAAATTTGGTTTCGAAATCGTGCCGGGATCGGAACATTTTTTCGCGGAAATTATGCCGGTGGTTAATATGGAAAGGAGAGACAAATGAATTCCCGACTTCCAACATGCTACTATGAAAATCTTGACACAAACGATTCAGTTTGCTACAATGAGCTCACAGCACCCCGTGTTGGCGCAAGCCTCAGCGGGGCATTTTGTTGGAGGAACTTATGAAAATTTATATTGATGGCGAGAATTTTCGTAAAGGACTGATGAATGCTTTGATCGCCAGTAAAATCGTAGACAGAAATTATCAATTGAAAAAATATCAAATACGAAACTTGCTAGAAGATGTATTAGAAAAGAAGAATTTAGAAATTGTTTATTATGCCTCGCGGGTTAAATTGCCGCAAGGATATACACCAAATAAACGAATTCTCGAAATAGCCGATCAGATAAAAAGCGAATCACGTGTTTGGCTGGCAAATGTGGTGTCGCAAAAAATCACTTTAGTCAAAGCAGGTAATCTGAAGATTAAACAATCGAAGCCTTGTCGTAACTGTCACAAGACGCAGGAGATTCTCCAGGAAAAGGGCGTTGATGTTCGTCTGGGCGCGGATTTGCTCGAGGACATATACGAGAAGAATGCAAAGACTATCGTGCTGTTTAGCTCTGATACTGATCTATGTCCGATCTTGCATAAGGCTGCAAATCGGAAAGTCAAAACGGTTTATATTTGTTTTGCGAATAGTCTGAATCGAGCTGTTGCAGCCGCGGCGAGCGAAACTATCACTATACCAGCTGAAAAGATAAAGAGGTATTTTGCTTCCGAAGAAGTTGCCAAAAAGCCGAAATCCCCGCAAGTAGCGAGGAAATCTCGGGCGGGTACGGCCGGTCCTCACAATCATGGCAATAGTTCGAAAGCAAATAGGCAAGTCGCTAAAAAGAAGGAGGCAAAATCATGAAATTCAAATCAGGTCAAAGGCGCCGCGCATTAGAATACGAAAAGGATTGGGTCGAAAAATGGAAGCGCGAAAAAACGTTTGAAAAGTCGGTCGAACAACGGCCAGCTGACAACGCGTTTGTGTTTTACGACGGGCCGCCGTTTATCACTGGATCGCCGCACCACGGAACACTACTTTCTTCAATTATTAAAGACGTAATTCCGCGCTACCAAACGATGAAGGGCAAACGGGTTGAACGCGTTTGGGGTTGGGATTGCCACGGGCTACCAGCGGAAAACTTTACTGAAAAACATTTGAATGGCACGGTGTCGCGCAAGGCCGGCGGCTGTTCTGACCAATTGATGTTGAAATCTGGCGGCGAGACACGAGACATTTCGCTGGAGGAATATGTTTCAACCGCGCGCGGGCTGATGTGTGCCAACAGCGAAATGTGGGAAAAGTACGTCGATCGCATCGGCCGCTGGGTCGATTTCAAAGGCGCGTATCGCACGATGGACAAGGATTTCATGGAGTCGGTTTGGTGGGCGTTCAAACAGTTGTACGATGCGGGAAAGATTTACGAAGGCGAGAAGGTGTTGATGTACGACACGAAGTTCGCCACGCCGGTTAGCAAAAATGAAGTGACGATGGATAATGATGCGTATCAAACTGTCACTGATCCGTCAGCGTACGTTAAATTCCATCTGAAGCCTGACCAAGAATACGCCGGCGGCAAATACAAAACGCGCGATAAGGTTTTCATTCTTGCATGGACGACGACGCCGTGGACGTTGCCTGGAAACACGGCGCTCGCGGTTGGCACGGAAATCAATTACACGGCTCTGCGGATCAATGGCGTGAAAGAATTGTTAATCGTCGCCAGTGCCAGAGTCGAAGAAGTTTTCAAGGGCCAGGAAATCGAAATTGTTCATGATGATATCAAGGGCAGTGATTTGGTTGGATTGAAGTACGATCCAATCGCTGATTTCCCTAAGCGAACAATGAGAAATTGCAACGATGTTGTCCTGCCTGTCGACCCAGAAAAAATGCGCGAGGGAATCGAAAATTATCATAAAGTTTGGACGGCTGATTTTGTTGAAGATCAAGGCGGCACCGGCATTGTTCACATCGCGCCAGCCTACGGTGAAGACGACTTTACATTGGCGCAAACGAACAACATTCCAGTGCAACACATCATCGACGACAACGGATATTACTTGCCAGAATTTGCCGAAGCTCTGCACAAAATCGGCGTCCGCGACACCGACGACAACGGCATCGAAGTTTGGCAAGCCAACAAATTCATCGCCAAGTGTTTGGAAGAAACCGGCGCGGTCTGGAAAATCGAATACATCCAACACGAATATCCGTTTAACCCGCGGTCGAAACAGCGCATCATGTATCGCGCGATTCCGTCGTGGTTCTTTGACATTCAGAATTCCAAGCCGCTGATGTTGGAGCAAAACGAAAACATCAATTGGTTCCCGCCGCATTTGAAACACGGCCGTTTCGCGAAAAATATCGAACAGGCGCCGGATTGGAATTTGTCGCGCGACCGGTTCTGGGCGACGGCCATGCCGGTGTGGAAGGGCGATAAAGGCACGGTCAAAGTCGTTGGTTCGTACGATGAGCTTTATAAACTTAGCGGAAAGAAATTGGACGATTACCACCGGCCGTGGGTTGACGATGTCGAGTTCACTTTGGCTGATGGAAAGCCGACGTGGAATAATCCGGAAGTTTTGAAACGAGATCCTCGGAACAAGTCCGAGGACGACAAGTCGGTTCAGGATGGCAAGATTGAGAAATTCACCCGCATCGACAAAGTTCTGGACTGCTGGTTCGAAAGCGGCTCGATGCCGTTTGCGCAAATGCATTATCCATTTGATAATAAAGAAAAGTTTGAAGCCAATTATCCGGCCGATTTCATCGTGGAATACGTCGGGCAGGTGCGGGCCTGGTTCTATTACGTCCACGCGGTCAACACGGCGTTGGCTGACATCGGCGCGTTTGGCAAGCGCGGCGACAGCATGAAAAATGCTTTCAAAAACGTCATTACGACCGGTGTTGTGGCCGGCAACGACGGTCGCAAAATGTCCAAGTCGTTCGGAAATTACACCGACCCGATGGAATTGATGGACGAGTTCTCGGCGGACAGTTTGCGATTTTTGCTGGCGTCATCGCCGCTTTTGTCAGGCGAGGATTTCTCGTTGCAGGACAAGGACGTTTCGGATGTGGCGCGGAAACTCAGCATGATTTGGAACATGTACGATTTCTTCACCATGTATGCGGAAGTCGATGGTTGGGAGTTCGTCAATAATGTTAAAATTGACTACTTTGTTCATGGCTCAACGTCCGACAACGAAAACGAAATTGCGTGTGCGTGGGGCGACGGTAAATTGTCGCCACTTGGTATTGAGCAGAGCGAAAAAATGGCGGAACATTTGAAGGATAGGAAGTTCGACGCGATATTTTGTTCGGATTTAGGTCGGGCGGTTGAATCGGCCAAAATCTTCTTCCCGGGCGCAAAGATTATCACGGACAAGCGATTGCGCGAAATCAACGTCGGCGATTTGGAAGGTGCGCCGACCTCTGAAATTCGCGACGAAGAACACATCGACGTGCCGTTTCCGAATGGCGAATCGATGCATGATGTCGAAAAGCGCGTGCGTGAATTCTTAAAGGAATTAGGCGAAAAATATGCTGGAAAAAA
The DNA here is from genome assembly GCA_009777625.1 of Candidatus Saccharimonadota bacterium. Taxonomy (GTDB): domain Bacteria; phylum Patescibacteriota; class Saccharimonadia; order Saccharimonadales; family Saccharimonadaceae; genus WRLL01. The sequence goes on along the minus strand of WRLL01000013.1, from coordinate 16,198 downwards.
CGTGGCGGTCTTGGCCCACAAGGCGCCGCAATTTGCCATGCAAGTAATTTGCGACGGACTGACTTGGCCCGAAGCGATCGAGAAAGATTGGCGCAAGACGAAAAATTACCAGCCGGGTTGGGAATATAATTATCGTATCGGCAACTATGTCAAATTGGAAGACCTGAAAAACCCGCTGGACATTTGGATCATCAGCCGCCTGCACGAGCTGCGTGCCGAGATAACCGAGCACATGGACGAGTACAATTTGCCAGATGCGATGAGCCCGATTTTGCCGTTTATTGACGATGCGTCGAACTGGTTTGTGCGGCGGTCACGGCGGCGTTTCTGGAAAAGTGAAGACGATTCGGACAAGAATGATGCGTACAAGACTTTGCATACGGTCTTGGTAATGTTGGCGGGATTATTGGCGCCGTTCACGCCGTTTTTGGCGGAGGAATTATATCAGAAATTGACGGGCGGGGAAGAGGCTGAGAGCGTTCATTTATTGGACTGGTTGACATTTACTGACATTAACCAAAAGGTGCTCGACGACATGGCACGAACGCGGGAAATCATCAACACTGGCTTGGCGCTACGTATGTACAAAGGCGATGATCAGGAGTCGATCAAAATTCGACGGCCACTGAATTTTGCGGTCTATACTGGTGCGAAACTGGCAGAAAACTATGAAGAGATTATCCGCGAAGAGCTAAATGTGAAAAAGGTTGTCTGGGCAGATGATTTCGAAAAAGAGATGCCCAACAGAGACCTTTCGGAAATCGAGTCTATGATGACGGCGAGTGCTAGTATTGGCATGGTCTATCTGGATAAAACGACCACGCCGGAATTACGCCGCGAAGGTTTGTCGCGTGAAGTCATTCGCTTTGTGCAGAACGCTCGCAAACAAGCCGGATTGAACGTCGACGACCGCATAAAACTTTCGCTGGAAACCGACGACGAGGAACTGAAAAAAGCTATCGGCGAATGGCGCGAGACGATTGCGAATGAGACTTTGACAACGGAATTTGCAGCAAACGACGGTTTTAAAACCACTGTTAAAATTGATAGTGCAGATCTCAAAATTCTTATCACTAAAGCAACTTGAGACTAAATGGGAACGGATGTGTGATAAAATTAATCTATAAAAGAAGGGAAAATAATGCCTAAACAACAGATCACACCAGAAGGTTCAGCCGAAATCATGGGAGCCTATTCGCACGGCCTAAAGGTCGATATCGGTGACTCGGAAATGATTTTCGTTACCGGTCAGATTGCGCAAGATTCGGAAGGCAACGTCGTTAGCGACGATATCGAGGAACAAACAGAATACGTCTTTCAACAGATTCAAAATATCTTGAACGAGGCTAGCGCCAGTTTGGATGATGTCGTCAAAGCGCAAATCTTCTTGACCGATATCAATGATTTCGCGAAGGTCTCGCCGATTCGCAACAAATATTTCACTGGCAGCAAACCGGTTAGTACTTTGGTCGAGGTTAGCAATTTAGTCAAGCAAGGCTGCAAAATCGAGATCGAAGTTATCGCTATCAAAGGAAAATAACCAATGAAGAAGAAAGTAGTTTTATACATTGCAGGAATTATCCTAATAGGCCTGGCGATTCTTTCGTTCTTGCCAATATATACCTATCGCGAATGGGGTCTCTGCCCAGGGGATGATCCAATAAATGCGATAGCTGGTGCCGTCTATTGCAAAGGCAACTTGTGGCAGGGCGATGTACCGATCGGGGCTGCTCCGGGCGAGATGAAGATTTGGATAATAGCAAATATCCTGGTGAGTTTGACAGTGGTGGTTTCCGCAATTGCCGCTATAATAAATCCGCATCGCACGAATAACGAATCAACCGGCGGCAAAAAATTCTACTTAAAAGGCGCAATTTTATTAAGTGCGTTGGCGCTATTTATGCCCATAATGTTTTTAGAGCCAGGTATTAGTCTGTTATTGTTCACGGTAGCAATTGCGCAGATCGTCAACTCCATCCTGGGAATTAGGCGACACGAAAAGACGGTGGCGATAGTATTGATGATTGCCGCACTATTCTACATATTGTTGGGGGTTGCTTTTTCAATGTTGTGGACAAGGGGTTTCTTTGTATAATAGTCATATGAAAGTCGTAATCCTACACGGAACTAGTGGTAGCCCCGAAGGCAATTGGTTTCCGTGGCTGAAAAGAGAATTAGAAAACCTCGGTCATGAAGTCTTTGTGCCGAAATTTCCGACGCCGGAAAATCAGTCGGTCGATAATTGGTGCAAAGCCTTGCGCGAACAGACGCAGTTCGAATTCGACAGAAATACGATCCTGGTCGGGCATTCATGTGGCGCGACTTACATGCTGAGCATTCTGAACCAGGATCGTGCCGAACCGTTGAAGGCGACGATTTTCGTCAGCGGATTTTTGCACGATCTGGGCGACGAAGCTTTTGACATTCCGAATCATACTTTTACAAATCAGGATTTTGATTGGGATTTGATCAAGAAAAACGCAGGCCAAATATTCGTTATTGCTGGCGACAATGATCCGTATGTGCCGAAATCGGAAACGGAGGAATTGGCCAAAAACCTGAGCGTCGAGCCGATTTATATTAAGAACGGCGGGCATCTGAACGCTGAGTTTGGCTACATAGAATTCCCAGCGCTACTTGAAATCGTAAAGAAGATTGCGAAAGAATGATCGCGCCACCGACCGATGCCGAATTCAACGACTTGATTGCCCGCGCGATGGACGAACTGCCGCCAGGGCGGATCAAAGGTTTGGACAACGTGGCGATAACTTATGCGGATAATCCGACACCGGAACAGTTGCGAAAAACGCGAGATGGCGGGTTGCTGCTCGGCCTTTACGAAGGGATTCCTTTGACCAAACGCGGCGCCGGATACAATTTGGTTTTGCCCGACAAAATTACTTTGTTTAAGATTCCTTTGGCCACGATCGCGCGGGATGAAGAAGATTTCCGCGAACAGATCAAGCATACCCTATGGCACGAAATTGCGCACTTCTATGGGTTGGATCATGATGATATTCGAGCGAGAGAGCGGACAGAATGAATTTATTCATTGTCGTACCGAGCGGGTGATGAATATATTTATACATTCGGAAGAAAGGTGGCAAATAAGGCTTGGTGTTTGTTCTCGTCGGGTCCTTTTGTGTTAGAATGGTCAAATGAAAAGTAAAATCACCACTGCTATAATTCCTGTTGCTGGTTACGGCACGCGCCGCCTGCCAATAACCAAGACAATCGAAAAATGTATGTTGCCGATCGGCAATCGTCCGATTGTTGATTATGTCGTGGCGGATTGTGTCGCGGCCGGCATTACTGACATCTGGTTTGTTGTCGGCGAAGAATCGACGCAGATTCGCGAGTACTTTGGGCATAATAAAAAATTAGAAGAATGTCTAGTGACCAAAGGAAAAACCGCTGAATTAAAGCAGATCCAGCCGCCAGAAAATATCACGTTTCATTACGTCGAACAACCGCAGAATAATAAGTACGGCACGACGATTCCTGTTGCGTTAGCTCTGCGCGAAATCGATAATTTCGATGCGCCTGTTTTGGTCGCAATGGGCGATGATTTCCTTTATTATCATGATAAGGAACTGAGTGGTCACGCACCACGTAGCGAAATAATTGCCAAACACAGTGGGTTCAAGCGTATGATCGAGCTGCGTGACAACGACGACGAAGCCGCCATGCTGGCACCTGAAATTGCACTCGAAGAGGTCAGTAAGTACGGCGTAATTGATCTGGACAAACGGGGTAACTTTGCAGGAATTGTCGAAAAGCCAACGTCAGACAATGCACCGTCCAACCTGATCAATATCAGCAAATATGTTTTTCCGCCGCGGCTCCTTAAATTAGTAACGGAATTTTCCGGCGATGATGCGCCGACACATAATGGTGAGCATTTCATCACTGACCCGATCAACAAATTTGTGCAAACTGGCGGTGTAATGAAAGTTGTGCCGGCCCGCGGCGAATATTTGGATGGCGGCAATCTGGCCGGTTGGTTGTACGCCAACGAAGTTGTCGGACGGGATTTGCTGCACAAGAAATAATCTGTCAGTTCGGTGGAAAAAGGCTATTGATTTTTCTTTTCGAATCTGCTAATGTTAATCGTAGGATTAGAAATGAACAAACAACAAGGAGAAAAAAATGGCAGAGACAGTAGTATCTACGGCATCGGCGGGCGATAAACCACCGGCATCTACCGGATGGGATGATGTACTTCCGGCGGCGGGGGGGGGTACATTATCGGCAAGTGAAACCTTTGTTACAGATCCGGACTTGGCGCCAGACTCAACGTTGACAACAGGAGAGCTTAACGAACGACGTCCTTCGTCAGATAAAGAGGCTGCTAAGAAAGAGGTTGCAGGCACTGCAATGGAAATGGCCGATATAGTAAATGTTGATGAAGCGGGTCGCGGTCCCGATGGAAAATTTATATCGCAAGATCAAATGGACATTATTGGTGCTAATGCAGATCAAATCCGCGATGGATTAGAAGACAAAGAGCATAATTTATCCAAGACGATATACGAAGGAGCGCTCGCCGCTGGCCTTACAGAGGATGCAGCGCAACGATTGGCGGAACAGGCACGCCAAGAATTCGCGAGAGAAAATGCTACGGGTGTCGAGGACGAAGCAGCATCTCCTGAGGATGGGTCAGAACCGGAAATGGCCGAAGCGGCTGAAGCTGCCGAGGATATTCTTGACCTATCGGTCGGCGGCGATGGTGATGCGGAAGCTACGCCAGAGACTCCAGCCGCAGAAATCGACGAATCACAGGAAGCCGACGGAGGGTTCCGCATCCCCAATCTATTAGACGAGAATGGCAAGACTGAGGACGGCAAGAACATACAAGACATAAGCAAAGGCGATCTGACTGAGCGTGTGGACTCTTTGATGCGTAGAGCAAAAAACGAAGGCAGTCCCGCAGATCGAATTGCAAACCTGATGAAACTGGGTGGGCAGGTAGAGCAAGCCCGCGGGATGATTAATAAAGCTCGTGAACAGGCTGAAGAATCTCTTGCTAATCTTAATAAAAATATTGAAGAAGAAAAAGCTGCGGCTCCGTGGACGTTTTCACTATCGCCCGATAAGGAAAAACAGCTCAAGGACTTGAAAAGTAGAATCAAGGATCTAAACGATAAAAGCGAGTTTTTGAGTGACGCAGGCATAGTAATTGATTGGGAAAGAAGAATTGCAAACCATGATCAGGTCTTTGCAGAGAGAACAAGAGCGAAGGGGCAAACTGAGCAACAAACTCGCGCGGAAGCTCGTCAGATTGGCGGCGCGGTCTTGGCTGGACAGGAATCACGACAGGCTCAGCGATTGGGCAATTTAGCAAATATGAGCTACGACGAAATCTATCAACGAGTCCTGGAAAGCAAGACTAGTGGAAGAACACGCATAATCGGACCAATTAACCGGCTAACTGCGCGTTGGCAGGCGAACAGGATTGCGAAGGACACAGCGAAAGCCGGTGGGCAAGGCGATTTGCTGGTCGGCAATTCGGATGAACGTGCGGTTGCTCGCGAGGCGGCTGAACGCCGAATCAAGGCAGATATGTCAGATCAGCGAGCTGAAAATCGCCGTAGTGCAGCGGCCAGTCGTGCAACATCGCGTTTTTCACAATTTTCTTAGAAAAATAACAAGGAGGATTAAATATGTCAAAAATTATCACAAGGGAACTACTGGAAAAACTGGGCGTTATCTTGTCGACGCAACCAATCGACGAGGAAACGGCGTTTTTGGAACTCCTTAACGCTACATTGGACGAGAGAGTCGGTGCTAACATAATGGCAGTGGTAGGACCAGACAGAATTGACGAAGTCAAACAATGGGCGCAAGATGGCGAACAGGACAAAATCGCGGCGCTTGTCGAAGAATCTGCTAAAGCGGGCGGCGAAGACCTGACGCTACAGGACATTATTGATTCAGAGGTCGACATCCTGATAGGCGAAATTGCCGAGAATGCTGGCGAAGTGATGGCGGTCAGTCAAAACGAACCGGTCGCTGATGAAAAAGACGCAGATGCAACGGTTCGTGAATTGGTCAATATCGCAGAGAACGAGAGCGTTTCGAGCACGCAGCAGCCCTAGGCGCAAAGGGATTTGCTAAAATTCACCCAATCTGTTATACTCAGACAGTTAATTTTTAAGAAATTTCGCGCGGGCGTGAATCATGAGTTGGTTGCGCAAATAAACGTGCGTGAAAGGACGATATGAAAGCAGTTATTTTGGTCGGTGGCAAACAGTACATCGTCGCCGAGAAAGAAAAGATTCTAGTTGATTTGATCACCGATGCAAAAGAAGGCGGCAAATTGGAATTCACACCACTGATGCTAGTCGACGGCAAAAGTTCTAAAATTGGCACACCAGAGGTAAAAGATGTCAAGGTCAGCGCCAAGGTCGTCGAGCCATTGGTGAAAGGCGACAAAGTCACCGCGATTCGCTACGAAGCCAAGAAACGTGTTAACAAAACTCGCGGTCATCGACAGCAATATTCGCGGATTGAAATCACTTCAATCAAGTAGTTTGGACAAATTTTTAGTAAACCGCTCGTCAAGAAAACCCGAGCGGTTTTTCTTTTTGCAGAGATTATAGATCTAAAATATCTTAAGCTGATCAATCGGCCAGATCCGCAGCGCAACTGGTCCAATAATGTCATCCAGCGGGATCGTCCCCAATGACGCCCGCCCGCCGCCATCGCGTGAATCCATAGAGTAAATGCCAACGCGGTGGTCGCCAACCACGAAAATCTGGTCATCGGGCACGGTAACATCAGTGCCAGCGCCTTCGACGCAGGTATTAATCTCGGCGTCGTTCTCTGTAAAGTTCTTGAAATCTGGATAAGGATTGAAGCCATTCGGGTGTTCTGAGTTATGGACTTTTAGTACGCAATCGGTGACGGTAACGCGTTCGCCGGGCAAGCCGATGACGCGCTTGACGATATATTCGTCAGGGCTGCCCGGCGTGAATTTTGGATTCTTGAACACGATAATTTGACCGCGCGATGGCACCCATTCTTTACCAGCAATATGTGCGCCGGTTACGGGAAGAAGGTTGACGATCAATCGGTCGCTGCGGCCGTTTTCGCCCTCGAGTGTCGGTTCCATGCTGGGGCCGACAACGTTGAAGCTGCGAAAAACCAACATGTTGATCAGCCAGGCACCGACGATAACAACGGTGATAAAAACCCCTAGGCCGATTATGTCGCGCACCCAACCTTTTTTGGCGGTCGGGCGGGGTGTCTCGATTGGAGTTTTCTTCAGGGGGTTGTTCGGGATAATGGGCGTTGTCTGTGTGGCAGCGGATGTGGCCTGGACCTGGTTGGCAACAGGCACGTCTGCGGTAGCCGGCGTGACCTGAGTTTGAGCAGTCGACGGCATGGGTTGGGCTGTTTGGCCCTGGTCGATCGGGCTATTTGCAGTTGGTGCCGGGCCGGCAGTTATGGTGGTTTCCTTGAACGGATTGTTATGAGGAACCGGGGGTGGGGCCTGGATGGGCGCAGAAGGATTTGGCTGAGGAGCGGGCGGCAATGGCAAACCGCGGATATCCTGAAATGATGGGGCCGCTGTTTGTCCAGGAATGCCTTGCGGCGGTGGGCTGACACCATCAATAGTGCCACCATTAGGCGTAACATTCTGAGGAGTTTTATCTGGATTCACTTCATCTAGTTTACGCTAATTTTTTTAAAAAGTCCAATTGTATTTTCTAAGTTCTGACCGCCAATTACTCCAACATCACGTCCATCCGAGCACCAAAACATGGCGTAAGCCCAGTAAAATTCTTATCAGGAAATTTGAAAACTCGCTATCTCTCAGACACTTCAAATTTCTTGAAAAAGAATTTCACTAAGCTTACCCAGTTTTGTCGCAGGATGGGCTTAGATGTTAGAGTAATTTGCTCGTTTCGGAATTCTCTCCCTCCATCTTTCTGTGCTATAACATTTCGCGAAATGATGTAGCACTGCGGCGCCTCGGAAAAGAAAATAATTTTCTTTTCGCTCGTCTTCTTGTGCTATAATGTCCCAATGGTAGAGTGGATTAGATTAGCACGCAAGCGCGGCCTCTGGGCTGACGTGCTGCACGCTGTTTTCAATCTGTTGTTCGCGACTTTGGTGGTCGCGACAGTGATGTTTTTCCCCGACACGCCGTGGCCGGCGCTGCTGTTGGTTTTGTTGTCCAAATGGCGCGTGTTGGCGGTGCGGCCGCGTTATTGGTGGAATAACATCCTGAGCAGCTTGCCAGATTTGGTAATGGGTTTGGGCATGGTGGTGCTGATGTGGCAGGCTGGCGTTCTGGGTTCGGCTGTTGCTATGATGGCTTGGCCGATGCAGATCGTACTAGGAGCGTTTTATGCTTTTTGGCTGATTTGGCTAAAGCCGCAGCACAAACACAAACTGATCCTCGTTCAATCCGGTGTCAGCCAGTTTGTTGGGCTGATGGCGATTTTCGGCGTAGCGTATCTATTGCCGCTGTGGGCGGTGGTTGGACTGGCCTTTATCGTGTCTTTTGCGGCGGCGCGACAGATTCTGGGCTTGCACGAGGAAAAGGACCAGACTTTGCTGGCGCTGATCTGGGGCTTGGCGGTGTCGCAGCTGGCTTTCGCGGCCTGGCACTGGACAGTGGCGTATCAGATTACGCCGCTACTGAGGGTTCCACAGATGGCTATCGTTATCGCAGTTTTATCTTTCGTGGCCGAGCGAGCCTATGCCGGCTGGCATAATGACCACAAAATCCAGTGGCACGAAGTCCAGGTCTCGGTGATTTTCGCGATTGCGGTGATCGGGTTGCTAGTTGTTGGGTTCGGCGGGTTGTTTTAGGACTAAACCAAATGGCCATTCGTTGACAGTTTGAAAATTGTGTTCAGCAGCGAATTTCTTTATAGTTTTGATCTGGCGCGAATCCATTTCTAGAATAAGAAAGCCATTTTTGTTAAGGTTTTTCGGCACTTGCTTAATCAGCTTCTTAATCAGGTCTAAACCATTGTTCGCAGCGAATAGGGCGATTTCTGGTTCGTGATTTGTTTCCGGGGAGGCCTGCCATTTTTTGTCGACGTAGGGTAGATTGGCGAGTATAATATCGAATTTTTCATCGATGTTATTTAGCAGATCTGATTTAAGAAAAGTGACCTTTGCGCCGAGTTTATTTGCGTTCTGCCTGGCGGTCCCCATGGCTGCGTTGGAAATATCGCTGGCGGTAACTTGCAAAAAAGGGAATTCTAATGCGGCTGTGATTGCCAGTGCCCCAGAACCAGTACCAATGTCTAAGATTTTTGACCGCGAAAATCCTGGAACATCATTTCCAGAAGCACAGATTGGGTGTCGGCCAATCGTCATTGGCGACAGCCCGATCTTCCTCGCCCCGGCCGTTGCCGGCGGCGCAGCCTTCTTGAAATGAAGTTCCAGGGTTTTCGCTAGCTCTACAATAATCTGTTCGCTTTCGGGGCGGGGGATCAATACGTTGGGAGAAACGACGAATTCGCGGCCGTAGAACTCTTTTTTGCCTAGAATATAGGCCAAGGGCTCGCGATTTACGCGTCGATCTATGTCATCTTGAATTCGTCCCAGAATCTCTTTTTCAATTAGAGAATCGTTATGTGCCAGTAGCCATTCGCGCGATTTGCCTAAAACATGTGCCAAGATTAGCTCAGCGTCCAGGTGAGCGGAATCAATTCCAGCTTCTTCAATCCTCTTTGAAGTATCGGAAATCCAGTCGCTAATTTTCATTTGTCAAACTTAGAATTTTATCAATAACGACTCCTAGCGACTGTGTCGCATCAATGACTTCGTAGCCGGCCGCCGCGTATCTATCGGCCGATCCGATGTTCCAGCCCAACTCGTTTTGCAGTTCAACTGGATTTTTGCCGTAGTCGTTATTTGTTCGTGTCGTCAATCGATGGCGCAAAGTATCATCGTCTATGACCAGGGCAAAGACTTTATTGGCCAGATGGACAAACTCTTCTTCATTACTCATATTACCAGAGAGAAAGATAGTTTTGCTATTGGCTGATTTTGCGAGTTCTTCAATCTTACCTTTATGAGCTTTCCAAGAATGCTTTTCGTAAAAGTCGGGGATACCATCACGCTCTGCGGCAGTTGAGCCAAGATCCTCTGGGGCGAATTCACCGGTAGCCTCGTTAAACCAATCGGCCATATCGTCAATGTCATGGGCTTCGTATCCGCGACGAATCAATTCTTCTATGACGGTTGTTTTACCTGAACCGGCCGGTCCGGTTATGTAATAAAGCGGCACTATTTCTCTCCTTGGGCCAGTTCTCGTTCGCGGGCGGCGAGCTTTTCGACTAAGTCGTCGATTTCGCCATTTAACGCCCCGGGAATCCCAGACCGCGAATACCCGATCCGATGATCCGTAATCCGATCCTGCGGGAAGTTATAAGTTCGAATCTTTTCTGACCGATCACCCGAGCCAATCAAGGCACGCCGTTCGGCGGTTTCTTTCTCGGCGACTTTGTCCAGTTCGAGCTGGAGCAGACGACTTCTCAGCACGCTCATGGCCTTTTCCTTGTTTTTGATCTGGGATTTTTCGTCCTGGTTGGTTACGACGATGCCGGTCGGAATGTGAGTGATGCGGACGGCAGAATCGGTCGTATTGACGGACTGACCGCCGTGGCCGGAACTGCGGTAAATGTCAATTCGCAAATCTTTCGGGTCGATGTTAATTTCGGTTTCGGTAGCTTCGGGCAGAACTGCTACCGTCACGGTCGAAGTGTGAATCCGCCCCTGGCTCTCGGTGACGGGCACGCGCTGAACGCGGTGCACGCCAGATTCGAATTTCAGCTGGCCGTAGGGCCGGTCGCCTTTGACTTCGAAAATGACTTCCTTGTAGCCGCCGGCGTCGTTGACGTTTTCGCTGAGGATTTCAGTTTTCAGGCGGTGGTTTTCGCAGTATCTCAAGTACATTCGCAGGAGTTCTGAGGCGAATAAGGAAGCTTCGTCGCCGCCGGCGCCGGCGCGGATTTCGACAATGGCGTTTTTGTTATCGTTCGGGTCGCGCGGTGTTAAGAGCTCGGCCAATTCGTTTTCCAGTGCGGCAATTTTGCCTTCTAACAGGGGGATTTCTTCGCGGGCTAGTTCGGCTAGTTCGTTTTCGCTGCTTGCGAGCTCTTGGCTTTCTTTCAGATTCTTTCGCGCAGTCTCAAGCGTTTCAACTTTCGTAATCAAGCTTTCCAGTTCGCTAAAGCGGCGGACTTTTTCCTTAAAATCCGGATCGGAAAAAGCATTCGGGTTTGCCAAGAAATCTGCCAGTTCGCGCTGTTCGGCGCGGATAGTTTCCAAATCTATATTCATGTTGACTATTATATCATGGCAGTTGTAGACCGCACAGATCAAAGAGGATGGTTGCCTGCATAAGCATCTTGACAAACTTGATGAAAAAGAGTAATATGTAGCAAAATTTCATTAAGAAATGGAAGGGAAAGAAATGGACATACCTAGACATGGTACAGGTAAAACCGATGAGACAGGTGGGAGTAGCGATAGCTTCGCTATTGACGTTCCAGTGGAATTGTCCAGTGGTACACCTGCCGTTGTGCGAAGAGAGTATAGGGGGGGGGTGCCTTTTAGCGCAGAGATAAAAGGCATAGGAGATCGAGCATCTATACTTGCTCAACAAAGGGCTAGTGGGCTTCCGCCCTACATTACCGACGAAGTACCGGTTGATCCTGACACTCAAACCGACCGGCGCCCAGAGCAATTTGGTTTGCCGACGGATTACGAAAAGTCTCTTGAAGAAGTGGCCGAGAAAGGAGCAACCGCATTGTTGGCGTTGATGGACAACTACGGGGGCTTTCGTGCGCAGCTGAATGATTTGATGTCTAGCGGAAATTCCCTTGAAGAAGTACTAAGATTAACCTCGATTTTAGACACGCTACAAAAACAGTGGCTGGAAACAGCCCATCAGAGCGTTGACTCACAGGGTCGCGATGCCTTGCAGCGATTATTCGAAGAACTATCGAGTGCAATATCGAAACAGCTACAGGCCAATGCTCGCAAAGGGTCAGAATATCTTGCGACAGAATATAATGAAACAATGGATATTATCAATGGCACAGACGAAGAGGAGTCGGACGAGGATCTTAAGGAATGGGCTACGAACCATCTGGAATGGCTAAAGGGACAGTCGGCCTTTGACTCCGCAAAGCCAGTATCATTCGCAACGCAATATAATGGCGCCGAAGTTCATGCTGATGGGCATAACGATAATACTTTATTGCAAGAGGCGATGGAAAGTGCTGCAACCATAGGTGAAGAAGATCAGATTTTTGACCAAAATGTTTATGATGCGCTAAATGGGCTCTTGCCCAACAAACTATACTTCTCTGTGGGCCCAAACGGAAGAGCTGTCTTCTGGATAGGTAATACAAAAGCGGTTGAACTATAGGTAGCTTGAATAGTTGAATATTGAATTCAAAATCTCCGCATGTAGCGGAGATTTTTTGTGCTGGGATTTCTGACGAATCTTTAGTTTTTAGCAGAGGATTGCTTCTCGGCCTTTTCTACGGCTTCGGCGACGGCGGTGGCTGCATCGTCAGCAGAATTGTCGTCGGTCTTGGCCGCTGCTGGGGTAGATTTAACAGGCTTAGCGGTCTTATTGGCTATCTTGGCGCGGTGGGCTTCGGCGGCCTTCATGCGGGCGGCAAAACGGTCAACGCGTCCTTCGGTGTCGATGATCTTTTCTTCGCCGGTGAAGAATGGGTGCGATGCGCTGCTGATGTGGATTTTGACCAGCGGGTATTCCTTGCCGTCTTCCCATTTAATTGTTTCAGTAGTCGGCGCGGTCGATTTGGTCAAAAAGGAAAAGCCGGCGGCTTCGTCCAGAAAGACGACCAAACGATATTCGGTGGGGTGTAAACTTTTTTTCATAACTTGAAATATTCTATCTTAAGTTTAGGGGAAAGTCAACTGCTGTTAGCTGTAGATTATCAGAATCGTTTCGTTCTGCTACGGCGCGGATTGGCCGCTCTCTAGTAGCTGTATCATTTTATCGACTCTGGTGACCAAGGCGCTGGTGTCGGCGGCTTTCTTTTCGGCGTCTTCTTTGGCCTTGTTCAGGTCGGTGACTTTCTTGTTCAGGTCATCGATAGTTTTCTTGTTTTCGTCGAGTTTCTTTTGCTTGTCTTCGCTCTGTTTGGTCAGGTCTGCGACTCTGTCCTGAAGGGCGTCGAATTGGCCAGTTGCCTTGTTTTCAGAGGTGCTGGTGTCGACTGTCTGGTCGGTCAGCTGTGCGACCTTGGCCTCGGCGTCGGCGCGAGCATCGGCGTTCTCACTGTTTTGCCACCAGAAGTAGCCCGTACCAGCAGCGCCGGCCAATGTCAGAACGAAGAAAATAATCGTCAGAATCGAAATCGTGAACTGCTTGGGCTGTTTTTGGTCTTTTGGTAGTTTGGCGTCGGTCGGCAGGGCGGGTTGGTCGTCATCGGTCAGCGCGGCAATTTGGCTGAGCGGATCGCTCGTAGGCTCTGACGGAATTGCATCAGGCGAGATCGAAATCCCGTCTAGCGGGTCACTGCCAAATGTCGGGCTGTTGGAATCGGCTGCGGTGTTGGTATCATTTGTATCAGTCGAATCGCTGCTCGTTGTATCATCACCGGAATCGCTTGGTCGGCTGATCCCATCGAGCGAAACTGCCGGACGCGGCGGTTTAGCATTATCGATCGGCGCCGAGGCGTCGTCGGTAAAGTTATCAGCGGCCGAGTCGGTATTCAACGCTGAGTCATCAGCCGGCTGCGCCAGAGCTGGTTGGAATGGATTGCTGTTTTCTTTCATTTTCTCCCCACCTTATGATTACACTTATGGTAAGAGTTTAGCAAATTTTGAATTAGAGTGCAAGCCCTTGATTTTTCAAACTTTTTCAGATATAATTGCCGTTGTAAAATAATTTAATGAATCAGTTTTCCGCGTAGCTCCTGAATCTCAGGGCGGAAAGCGAAGAGAAGGAGTTCAAATAATGTCAACAGTTGACATCAAACAATTATTCGAGGCCGGCGCGCATTTCGGTCACAAATCGGCGCGGTGGAACCCGAAAATGGCCGGCTACATCCACAGCAAACGCGGCGACAGCCACGTTATCAATCTGGAAAAAACGGTCGACGAGCTGGAAAAAGCCCTGAAATTCGTCGAAGAAACCGCGGCCAAAAACCGCCAAGTTTTGTTCGTCGGCACGAAAAAGCAGGCGCGCGAAATCGTTCGCGTGGCCGCCGAATCGGTAAACATGCCATATGTGGCGGAACGATGGCTGGGCGGCATGTTGACAAACGCGTCAACCATGTCTTCGCAGATTAAGAAGCTCAAACTGCTTGAAAAGAAAATGGTTAGCGGCGAACTGGCTAACCGCTACAACAAACTGGAAGTCCAACGTTTCCAAGAGGAAATCGACGCGCTGAACGTCAAGTACGGCGGCGTCAAGGACATGCGCGGTCGCCCGGGTGCGGTCTTCGTGACCAGTGCGGTCGACGACCACAACGCCGTCGCCGAGGCGATCAAATTGAATATTCCGGTGATCGCGATCTGCGACACGAATGCTGATCCAACAGGGGTCGATTATGTGATCCCGGCCAACGACGACGCGATTGCGGCGTTGCAACTGATCACGAATTATGTTGCTGATGCGGTAAAGCAAGGTTCAGCCAAGGTCGTCAAGGAAAATGTTGACAAGGCGGGACCGAAGCCGACTGATTTGGCGGGGAAGAAAGAAGAAAAGGCTGAGGAAAAGTAACCCCCGGCTTGTCATCCTGAACTTGTTTCAGGATCCAATCAATTAACAATTGAAATGCACATGTCATCCCGAGCGAAGCCGAGGGATCTGCCAATTATGCAGAGATTTCTCGACAAGCTCGAAATGACAATCTGAAATTATAAATTAGATCCTGAAACAAGTTCAGGATGACAGTGTGAAAGAAAGGAATAAAATGGCGGAAATCTCAATCGAACAAATCAAGAAACTGAAAGAACTAACAGGCGTAGGCCTGACCGGCGCCAAAGTCGCCCTGGTCGACGCTGGCGGCGATTTCGACGCGGCCTTAACAGCGATGCGCGAAAAAGGCTTGACCAAAGCCGAAAAACGCGGCGAACGCGAAGCCCGCGAAGGCCTGATCGAAGCCTACGTCCACTCGGGCCGCATCGGCGTGCTGGTCGAGCTGAACTGCGAAACGGACTTCGTGGCGCGGACTGACGATTTCAAAACGCTGGCGCACGAAATCGCCATGCAGGTCGCGGCTATGAACCCGAAATGGGTCAGCGACGCGGATATCCCGACCGAAGAAATCGAGCGCAAAAAAGGCGAATTGATGGAGGCCGCCCAAACGGACGAGAAGAACGCCAAGAAACCGGCTGACGTGCTGGAGAAAATCATCGACGGCCAGCTGAAGAAATATTTTGACGAATTGGTTTTGTTGAGCCAGCCGTTTTGGAAGGATGACTCGATTACCGTTGATACTTTGGTTAAAAATGCGATTGCTAAACTTGGTGAGAATATCGTTGTTCGGCAGTTCAAGCGGATTGAGTTGGGCGTCAGCGAATAGCGGCGGATCCTCTTTCTTGACTTTTTAATATGATTATGCTAGAGTAGGGATGTATTAGCAAAAGAAAAAGACAGGAAAAACGATGGACAGAAATAAACCAACAATACCAGGACAAGCAGCGGTCGGAGCGTGGGCTCCTTATGTAGGTGACGGCGATATGGATGTCAACGTGGGCACAGATCGTACTGCTTCTGTTGCTCTCTCTACTGGGGGGGGGATTTCTCCTGCGAGTCCGGAAGACGTTGCCTTTAAATTAACTATGGCTGCCGAAACTCCGGCGGATACAGAACACGAAAAGGACTCGTTGGACGCGGAGATTGAAAGATTGATTGGAAATGTGTTGGAATATATGCAGACTGGAGAGACGAGCGTAGGTATGGCCTCGATAGTCAGAGATTTAAAAACTATTGATAAAGACGCAAGTCAGAGAGATTATGACACGAGCTCACCTCTCCTTTATTATACAGATTATTATGCGAGCAATTATCTTGCTGGAAACCCATATCTGGAGCGTGTCCTTGCTTTCTTCGATGGAGTGCGGGACAAAGGATATCAAATTTCTCCGTCGGCAGAAGAAGCCAGTAGCGAGACAGAGCAAAAAGAAGGTACAGAAGAACAAACCGATGAGCAGAAGGAGCATGCGCTACGGGTAGCTG
>WRLL01000012.1 GCA_009777625.1 Candidatus Saccharimonadota bacterium | reverse complement strand
CGCTCGATTCGCTCGTATGTTGTATAACGATTACCACAGTCCAGGCATTCGCGGCGGCGGCGCACTGCATCACCCGTATCGCGCGATTCGATGACTTTGCTGTTGTCGTGGCCACATTTTGGACAGTGCACTTCGTTTTCCCCCTTATCTACCTGAACAAATTATTTGTTCGATTATCCCCTACCCGCGATTTTTCTTGCCAAATTTCCTGCGCAAGAACGATGGCGTGTCGTACTTGTCATCGTCGTGCGATTCGCCCGTTGTGGCATCGCCAAATGGCGAGGTCGGCTCGTCTGCTTTTTCGTCATCGTCGTCATCTGCCCCCCCGCCAAAAGGTGTTGGTGGCGCTGCGCTGTGCCAAGCAGTTTCCGGTTCTTCGTTACTGGTGAAATCCTCGGCTGGCGATGGCGGCGGCGGAGTGACTTCGCTGTCGACGTCGATCTTGTCCAGATCCAGGTCTCTGGTCGCTGCGGTCACCACGTCGGGTGTTTCGACTTTGGTCTTTTCAGATTCGTCGGAAGAATTCTCAAACTTGTTGGGCCCACTATTTGAATTATCATTAGTAAAGTATGCTGCGTCGAAACCAGTCGCCACCACTGTGACAATCAACTCGTCCTCCATCTCGGGCCGCAATGTCGCACCAAATATAATGTTGGCATCGGGCGCCACTGCCGATGTGATGAGTTCGGCCGCTTCTTGAATCTCAGACATCGACATGTCGTAACCACCGGTCACGTTGAACAGCACGCCGCGCGCACCGTCGATACTGACCTCGATCAGCGGCGACTCGATAGCTTGTTGCGCCGCCTTGGTCGCGCGGTCATCACCGCTGGCCCGACCGATGCCCATCAGCGCCGAACCGGCATTCGACATAATCGCTCGAACATCGGCGAAGTCAAGATTGATCAGCCCGTGTTCGGTGATCAGTTCGGAAATTCCCTGCACGCCCTGTCTCAATACATCGTCTGCAATCTTGAACGTTTCCAACAGAGGCGTTCGGCGATCAATAGTCTGCAACAGTCGGTCGTTAGGAATCGTGATCAAAGTATCAACATTGTGCGTCATGTTGCTGATGCCAAGTTCAGCGTTACGGCGTCGCTTGTCGCCTTCGAAACTAAACGGCCGTGTGGCTACACCGATGGTCAAAATCCCCAAGCTGCGCGCCAATTCTGCCACTACTGGTGCAGCGCCTGTCCCCGTGCCACCACCGGCACCAAAGGTTACGAACGCCATGTCGGCGCCCTCGAGCGCCTTCTTGATCTCGTCGATGCTTTCACGGGCGGCTGTTTCGCCGATCGCCGGATCAGCCCCCGCACCCAAGCCCCGCGTGGTATTACGACCGATGTGGATTTTTTCGTCCGCCGCTGAGTTATGTAACGCCTGTGCATCGGTGTTGATAGCGATAAATTTCACGCCTTTAATGCCAGCGTCCTTCATACGGTTGACTGCTGCACCGCCTGCACCGCCGACTCCTACGACGATTATGACGGCCGAAGCCTGAATGTCTGCTGGTTTAACTTCTGGCATGGTTCCTCCTTGTTTGAATACCAAAATTATACCACAGAACTTTTTCAAAAAGCAAGCGGTTTATGTCAATCATCCTCTGAACAAATTTTGTTTTGAAAGAATTTGTACATCGATCTCATAGTCGGATATTTGACAAAGATTTCCAAGGGTCATATTGTTATCATCTGTTAGCATTGAACAAATTATTTTATTTCTTGTTAACCTTGACCAAGAATTCTCGTAATATTTGTTCGTAAACATCCAAACTTTTTAACTCAACGTATTCATTTTTGGCGCCGATATTACCGCCAACTGGACCAAATTCGATGGCTGCCGCGCCCGTAGGTGCAAAAAATCGCGCGTCAGACGTACCATTCGCTCCGCGCAAAACTGCCTTTTCGCCCGATATTTCGCTGACTACGGACGCCAAATTCTGTAATATTTCATTGCTCGGATCAACATTCACCCCAGGGCTATCGTATAAGATTTCCAGCTCCATATCCTTAGTTAAATGTTTCTTCAGCCGAGGCATCATTTTTGTCGCATCATCGGCGACGTATCGAATATCCATGCTGGCTTTTGCCATGTCGGGAATTCCGTTCAGGGCTTCGTTGGTCGTTGAAATTTTAGCTAGATTTAGCGTACTCTGCCAGGCTTCACCGTCAGCGCCAAAACCATCCTTGCCTGCTCGTTCCGGATCGATATCAATTTCGTCAAATTCCGACTTCAACTTTTCCAGGTAATCAATCAATTTCCACATCGCGTTGTCGCCGCGCCAAGGATATGCGGCGTGCGCAGCCGTGCCGTGCACTGTTACTTCACACCAGATGATATTCTTAGTCCGATGAACAATCTCCAGATCTGTCGGTTCGCCGCTCAACACGAAATCAGCTCGAACGCCTTGATCAACCTGGTACTTGGCACCATTGAATCCGCCTGATTCTTCATCGGTCGTAAACTGCAGGCCAATCGGATAATCCACTTGGTGCGCCAAATCTTTGAAAACGTTTATCATGACCGCCGCACCAGCCTTCATGTCCAATGTGCCGACGCCGATCATATTGCCAGCACGTTCGGTGATTTTGTAACTTTCCGACGTCACCGTGTCAAGATGTGCGGTAAACAGCACACGGAATTTCTTTGGCCTGTTACTGTTTTTGCCCCACGGACAAACTAAAGCCGTGCGCACGTCGTTGCTTGTAAAAATTTCCTTTGTAAAAGTATCGTCAAATGCCGCCAATGCAACGTCCAACGCACGATGCGCTTTCGCACGATCATTGGTTGGCGATTGAATATTGGCCAGTTCTCGCAGTAGTTTAATATTATAATCGTCCACTTTTCCTCCGGTTTGTTGCGCCTTAATTTTAATTATTGAAAAAACGACTTCGATGAAAGTCGCTTTGCTTTCGGCTGTGTTCTGCGCTAGGCGCGGGCTCCCATCAAACTGCAACACAGCCGCTGACTAAGAAGCAAGAGGCCTAGAGTGTTTTTAGTTTGATGAGAATTCACGTATGTGATTCTAGCACGGTGAATGATCATTTGCAAGGAGCGCCGAGGTCTTATTTCTTCTTGGGGCCCGCGAACAATTTACTAAAACCTGCGCCAGCATTAGCGAATAAACTGCCGCGTTTTTTCTTATGGCTTCCGCCTGATCCGGCTAGATCCAAATCTATCATCATCAGCCCCAGTGCCGCCGCAAACGACGGGTCAGACACCTGCTCTTTCATGCCGTCAAAGCCGTCTATTTTCGCCACCATCGCATTCATGCCCAGGACTTCGCGCGCGTAGTCGGCAATGCCACGTAGTTTGGCGCCGCCACCAGTCAAGACTGCTCCGCCGGGCAAATTGGCCTGTTTCTTAACCTTCTTAAGTTCCTTATTCACCAATTCAAAGATTTCGGCCAGACGCGCTTCGACGACTTCATCGACGATCGCTGAATCGAACGACAATTCGCGGCCGCCGACTTTAACAGAAACCGTCGCGGACGAACCACGACGTAATTCTGGCGCGGCTACGGCGTGTTCAATCTTAACTTTCTCGGCGATGTTCAGATCAGTTTTCAGCCCGATCGCCAGATCGTTCGTGATGTTGTTCGACCCGACCGGCAAAACGGCCGCGTGGACAATATCGCCTTCTTCGTAGACATCAACATTGGTTGTCGTGCCACCAATGTCGATCAGCACTACGCCATTTTCGCGTTGTTGCTCGTTCAGACCAACCCGCGCCGCCGCCAAGCCCGACACGACAATTCGCGACGGCGGCAATTCGGTCATGTCCAAAACTTTCTCGACATTCTTCAGATGAGGCGCAAGAGCGGTAATCATGTACGCATCGACTTCCAACCTTACCCCTGTCATTCCAAAAGGATCGCGAATGTTATCCTGCGCGTCCAATTTGTAAGACCGCGGTGTGACGTCCAAAATTTCGCGGTTGGCCGGCAGTTGCACCACTGTCGCTGCTTCTTCCACCCGGGTTAATTCTTCATGGCCGATGGTTTGGCTACCAGCACCGACAGCGATCACACCGCGCGAACTAAAACCGACGATGTGCGAGCCATTGATCGACACCGCGGCGCGATCAATCTGGTAGCCGCTCATCCGTTCGGCCGCCTCTAATGCGCGGTCGACAGCTTCGGCGGTTTTGTCCAAGTTCACCACCGTGCCTTTTCTCATGCCGCCGTTCTCGTGCGTGCCGACGCCTATAACCGTTACTTGATTTGGATTGGCCGCTGTTACACTGCCCTCGCCCGCCGCCGAACCGCGGCCGGCCGTGTGCCCGACGACAACCTTAACCATGTCTGTACCGATGTCTAAACCGACTGCGTATTTGCTTTCGTTCATGATGTTGTAATTATAGCATAAGATGGTTAAGGTTTGCAAAGGGACCAAGGATAAGTGAAGCGAGCGCACCAGCAACAACTTCCCGCGCGACTCTTTCCGACGGGGAAAGTGTCAGCACGGAGGCCCGTGGGCGGGGGCCCGACGGGCGGCGCGGGAAGTTCGTTGGTGGCGCTGCGGTCGAAACAAGAGTACTTAAGATCCTGAAATGAATTCAGGATGACAATCGCAATTACTGGATTCGCCGATCAAGTCGGCGAATGACACAACAGCCCTTGACCAACCCCCCCCCGCCCGAGTTACAATGTAGCAATGTTCCGGAGTTTCAATTCATACAAAATAGTCTACAAGCACCTCTGGCAAACCTACGGCCAGTCGTGGCCAGTGCGATTTTCCTTTCTACTGCAACTGGTTGGGCGAATCTGCAAATTGATTGGTTTACCAGTCGCCACCAGCCTAATTATCGCCAGCTTATCAAAAGGAGACTACGACGGCGCTTACCGCGCAGTAGCAATTTTCGTGGCTTTTTCCTTTACCCTGGGCATTGCCAATCCGCTGATCAAATATATCGGCCTGCACGGCGAAAATCCCACGTATATAAAAATTATCAGCAGCTACTTTAACAAACTCGTATCGACCGACATTGAATACTTTAACTCTAATCTGTCCGGCTATCTGACAGCAGCAACGCGTCATTATGCCGATAGCACTACGCAACTTGTTAAAGCTATCCGCGACCGTTACATGAACACAATTTTGAGCATTTTCTTCCCACTAATTATCATCGCTTGGCTCGACCCGCTGCTGGGTTTAGTTGCCTTTGCCCTTAGTTTAATTCTGGCAGTTTATATGATTGGTGCCTCGCAGGTCGTTAATAAACATCGTACCCGATTTCGCGAAGCATACAAAAAGACTTCTGGTCGTATATCCGACATAATTTCAAACATTCTGGCCGTCAAATCAGCTGCTCAGGAAAAAGCCAGCGTTGAAAAGGTCAAACGCGATTCCATCCGCGAAAACAAAACTTACTGGGATCGCATGGTCGCGCAAGCCAAACTCATCGCCACACGCGAATTCATAGTCGTTATAACTTTCGTGGTCCTATTTGTACTGACTGTCCACCGCATGGCCGACGGCTATATCGACATCACGGCCGCTGTGCTGGTCGTCACCTACGCCACGACGATTATGACCGGCATTTATGCCCTGTCAGATGACATTGACGCCCACGACGATTTCATCGACAAGATCGTGCCAGCCTTTGACATTTTGAACCGCGAGAATTCGGTTAAGGACCCGGTCAAGCCCGTCGCGTTCGACAAAGTCCACGGCAAAATTGAGTTTAAGGACGTGTCGTTTTCGTATAACACCGCGCATCACTCCGGACCTGATCTAGAATCTGGCGAGTCAAAAGATGAATCTATTAAGAAGAAAAGTAAAAAACCCACGCCCGTCTTTCACAATTTCTCATTAACAATCCCTGCTGGTCAAAAAATCGGCATCGTCGGCCTCAGCGGCGCCGGCAAAAGCACGCTAGCTAAACTCCTTCTACGTTTCAACGACGTCGATAGCGGCCAAGTTCTAATCGACGGTATCAACATCCGCAATGTCCGCCAATCTGACCTTAGAAAGAAAATCGCCTATGTTCCGCAAGAACCACTGCTCTTCCACAGCTCAATTCGTGATAACGTAATTCTGTCCGACCCCGACGCCAGCCAAGAAAAAATCGATCGGGCCTTGCGCGTCGCCCACGCCACCAATTTCGTATCTGGGCTGCCTGACGGAGAAAACAGCGTCGTCGGCGAACGTGGCGTCAAATTGTCCGGCGGTCAGAAGCAGCGCATTGCCATTGCCCGCGCCGTGTTGCAGGACGCGCCGATTATGGTTTTGGACGAAGCCACGTCGGCGCTCGACAGCGACAGCGAACAAATCATCAAAAGCTCCTTTGCTGAAATTCTGCGTGGCAAAACCGCCATCGTCATCGCCCACCGCCTTAGCACCCTGTCGGAAATGGACCGCATTATCGTCATCGAAAAAGGTCGCCTGGCCGAGGACGGTACACATGATGAATTGATGAAGAAGAATGGTGTTTATGCGCGGCTGTGGAAACGGCAACTCAAAAATTTGGATGAGTTGGATTTGTCGTAAAAGCGAAGAACATTTTCTAACATCTAAGCGAATGCTCTGACGAAACTGGGTAATTCTGTTTAATTCTTTCATCTGTTCGAAGTATCGCGAGCTTGTTCTCCGCGTACTGCGACAGAGAAAAATTAAACAGAATTACGCCACTGTTTTGGCAGCCTGTTCGTGTGATGTTGGAAAATGTTCTGGTCAACTACTTTGTAATAATCTCTGCGCCGTTTTCCGTAATCAAAACTGTATGCTCAAAATGCGCCGCCAAACTGCCGTCGCGCGTCCGAATCGACCAGCCATCTGGATCATCCTGGACAATCTTCCAACCGCCCAAGGTCGCCATTGGTTCGATCGCAATCGCATTGCCGACCGGCACCAGCGCGCCACTGCCACGTCGTCCGTAATTCGGTATATCTGGTGTTTCGTGCATGCTGCGGCCGACGCCATGACCGACTAACTGACGGACAATCCCCAAACGCGCTTTGTCCAGAACCGCCTCAATTGCCGCGCCGATGTCGCCTAGTTTCGTTGCACCTTTGATCGCGTCGATGCCGGCGTACAAACTTCGTTCCGTCGCGTTCAGTAAAAGTTTTTTCGCGCCTGTAGGTTCCTCGCCGACTATCATCGTAAAGGCACTGTCAGCCTTCATGCCGCCGACGTCGATCACCAGGTCAAAGCCGACCACGTCGCCCTTTCCGAACGGCTCGTCTTTCGGCACGCCGTGTACCACCACGTCGTTTGGGCTGATACAAATCACGCCCGGGAAATTGACTTCCGGGTCGAGGTAGGTCGCGTGCGCGCCACGGGCTTTGATTTCTCGCGCTACCCACGTATCGAACTCTTTGCCTGTAACACCAACATGGACTTGCTTTTTTAAATCAGCGAACAGGCCTGCTAGGATTTGTCCGGCTTCGCGCAGATGCCGAACTTCGTCTTTAGAAAAGTTCTGTTCTTTGACTATACTCATAGTAAGTATTTTAGCACATTACTGCGATTGTCATTCTGGGCTGGTCCCAGAATCTAATAACAATTGATTGGATCCTGAAACAAGTTCAGGATGACAAGGAGTTTACACCACACCGTGCGCCGCCAGCGCCGCTTCGATCCGCCCGTGAATTTCATCAACTGTACCGCTGCCGTCAATATGTACCACCGTCACGCCCTTATCAGCCAGATATTTCAACACAGGATTAGTCATAGAATGGTAAATTTCCAGTCGATTCTCGATCGCTTCGACAGTGTCGTCGGTTCGGGCGCGCAGCATTAAACGCTTCAAGGTTTCTTCTTTTGTTACCGCGATATTTATAGCTAGGTTGATGTTGTTGTCCCCACAACGTTCAGTTTCATGCTTGACGAGAAATTCTGCCTGCATTAAATTGCGTGGATAACCGTCCAGAATTAGCCCGCCTTTTTCGCCGCAGTGACTGACTTCGACAAGCTTAGCCGCGACAACCTGGTTAGTGACGTCGTCGGTGATCAGCTGGCCGCGATCCAAAGTTGCTATAACTTCCGGGTCATTAGAATCGCGAAACATCTGGCCGGTACTGAGCCACAGCCAACCGTGGCGTTCGGCCAGCATCTGACCTTGGGTTGATTTGCCGGCGCCAACCGGACCAAAGAAGATTAACATAACTAGGGTATTTTAGCAGAGATCAGTAACAAATGCAAAATACTACCATTGCCACGCGTCTTCTACGCCCCGAGCAGATAATACTGCACCAGGTTCTACGAGAGTTCCCCCTGGCACCCACAAATCCTGCGCGCCGACTCCTGGCGATATCACTAGATCAGACCGGTAATCATTAAATTGAGAGACAGGCATTAATGCGGTGTGACCAAGTAATATACCGTAGTTGGGGCCCCACCCCGGCATAGAAATTTCACCACTATCTGCCATATCCTGAAGACGACGACTTCTCTCTATGGCATCTTGCCATGCTTCTAGCGGGGTCATTCCATGCATTTTTTCAATAAAGCCACTTGGACTCATTTCCCCACCCATTTTTTTTACTAAAGTGGCAACGCATACTCTCTCATCCGTCAACTCGCGGTTCGGATTCCCTAATGCTGCCACGACCCTTGATTGATCATCGAGCGAAAAAAGTAGGTCCGCGAACTATATGAATATCATGCCGCTCCCCTTGTCTATCCAAAAATGATTCTGGGAACCCAAATCCAGCCACTCTTGCCCGTCGATCGTATAATCCCGGATAGCTTCCATCACCCTCACCTACTGACATAAACGCCTCCTTTTGATAATCTCATAACTATCAGTTAATACTACCCCCCCCCACGACCCCTTGTCAAGCACGAGCTTTTAATAGAGACAAGAACGTCGCAGTTCTTTCAAAGACATTTATCGATCAATCTTCTCAACATCCCACTCAACCCGATGACCAGCGCCTGGCTTCGCCCGGCCTGCGCCAAGTCGACTCTGTTTGCCACTTATTTTCAATTCCCAAAAACGTCCGCGGCCGGCCGGCTGCCCATCGATCGAGGTTACGAATTCGCCAATAGGATAATGTTTGGTTCGGAATTTGAATTTACGCGTCATGGTTTGCAAGATCGTTTCGCCTTTGCGACTGATGAAAATTTTGCGTTTTTTGGTACTGACGCTCGGTTCTAGTTTCTCTGCTTTTTGACTTTTTGTTTTGACTTTCACGATCTTATCTTAGCATAAGGGGCAAGAAAAGTCAAACAACTTTCGGTCTGGATCCCGGATCAAGCCCGGGATGACAATTGTTCCTTCACCATAACCGCGATCCGCCCGCCATCAGCCGCCGCCCCGACTTCCTTCTTTACGTCGCCAATTGCCCGACCCATGTCTTTGATGCCAAAGCCGCCCGTTGCGATAACCCGTTCGACGATTTCGTGCAGTTCGTCGTCGGTCAAAGGTTTCGGCAAGTACACCGCCAAAATTTCGCGCTCGGCCGCTTCTTTTTGTTCGCGTTCTTTGTCGCCAGCGCTGACATACATTGCGATCGCGTCGTCGCGCTGTTTGACTTGCTTGGCGGCAACCGCTAGGATTTCTTCTTCGTTCAGGCCTTCATCCCTTTTGCCTTTTGCAACCTCTTCGTACAAAATCGCCGATTTCAATCCGCGTAAGGTTGTCGTCTTAAACTCGTCGCGCGCCAACATAGAGGCTTTCAAATCCGCGTTGATCTGATCAATTAAACTCATATTTCTCCTTTTCTTGCGTGTTATCATGGATATTTTAACACAACTGTTTAATTCTTGCGCCGCGCCAACTGCCGTGATACAATCTTCGTTACAATGGCACGCGATCAACTGAACACATATTATTACGCCCCGCCCTATACCGAGGCTGTATTCAGAATCGATTGAAGCCCGAGCAAAACGCTCGACGAAACAGCCCGGAATCAACGGCTTCAATCACGAAGTCGGTTTTTAAATTTTAAGGAGAAAAGATATGAAAGATTTTATTGGTATCGTAGGATTTGGCGAACTGGGTTCACGTTTGGCTGGTCAGATTATAAGCTCGGGTCAAGCAGTAATGGTTTACGAAGAAAACCCCTCTCGTAGAAATCTCAATCAGATCGAAAAAAATATGCTAAAAAGACCCGTGAAAGCCACTGGCGCCAAAATACATTTTGCCACAGACATTAGTGAAGTTTTAGAAAACTGCCCTATTATCCATTTTGCAATCTCGGCCCATACCACGGAAAGTTTGCCTATATTACGCGAGGACCAAATCGGCATTCTACACGACAGCGTAATGACAAGTAGTCTAAACGCGGCCAAGCAACGAGCCGATAAATCACAGTTAATTATCGCCCATTGCCTGATGAATTCTGTCGGTCGTGTGTTCATGGCACAGGATTTCGGGACAAAAACAAATCTCGAAATCGCGGTGCAACATTTCCAAAAGATTGAACTCGAACCCAAATTCACCACAGTCGATGATCATGATAATTTGATGGCAAAATCGCAAGCACTCGCGCTATCTCTGGTCAGAACTGGAGTTCATGAAGACCTAAAACAGGCAGCGATAGCTAATGATTTGACACCATCAGGCGAACAAATTCTGCATTCGCTCAATCACATCGAGATGATTTGGACACCTGAAACTATCGCCTCACTGTTGAAAAATCCCTACATAGAAAACTAAAACCCGCCGCACTTGGCGACGGATTTCACAGTCAAAAACTGCTTATTTCGACTTGACCAGACCCAACCGCATCTGCAAACCCTTTTCGGCTTTGCGGCGGTCGCGCACGATGGCCGACTTGCGGCGGTCGCGCTTGCTCTGAGGTTTGCTGAACCGCTGCGAGGCTTTGGCTTTGGCCAAAACACCGCTCTGCAGCACGCGTCGATTGAATCGCCGCAGCAAATTCTCGTTGGCTTCTTTGCCGTCTTTTCTCTTAACACTAATCATACTCGGAATAGTTTAGCAGATATCTGGATCTTTTGCAAGTTGTTTCTTAAATTATCTGTCTGTCATCGATCTCGACCACATCAGCCGGTTTGACAGAAATCGGTTTTACTTCTTCGACCTTTTGCACTTTACCTGCTTTTCTAGGGGCTCTACCGCCAACACCACGAGAAAACGCGCGCATAAGCAGACCTAAACCTAACAATGCCAAACTAGTGGCATAGAGGTTTCCGTGCAATTTTTGCGCGCCATCACCAAACAGTTCGTATGTCGACAAGGCCACGAAACCAGACCCGAGAACGGCATACGATGCGATAGATAGTTGCCGTAATCGTCTTGTAAGCATGCCCCCCCCCGCATCGACAACCACTGGAGTTTCTGCACGAGCTATCCTTACAAGACCCGCTGTCCCGCCATCTCCTACATTATCTTGCGGCCACAATTGCGACCCTTGTAGGATTGCAGCGTCTGGGTCGCTTGAAGAAACTTTTGGAAAGCTTATGAAACCGTCCCATGACGGCTTTGGCTTTTCCGGCGTTCCGTAATCAGGAATATCGCCAGTGCTTTCAATCATACTCATAATTCATTTATTATATCGAATTTATGTCATATTGTCAAGCGGCCGCAACACTTCACGATCTCAACGACAGCTTTAATATTAATCATCCACCCGCACCGCAACTGCCACAGGCGCCATAGCCCGTTTCACCGCCCGCACTCGCACGCGCGACTGGCAATATGCCACCCAGGCCGCCTCTGCAACCAGAAATACTCCCCAAAACAGCGACCCCGCCAAACCCACAAAATCAATATGTATCAGTGTGCCCGTCAAAACGAAATAGCGCAGCGCCGGCACCAGATAATAACGCATATTATCAGTCCGCGGTGCCACGAAATCCTTGCGCAGTTGCGGCACTTCAACTAAAATGCTGCTGATAAAGGCAATCATCGCACCGAGCGCAGCATTGCCAGTCAAAAAAAACAGCCCCGCCGCCAGTAACGACAGGCTAAAACACACGTAATCAATTGGTTGGATTTTCCAACGCCGACGTTTGTCCTCGCGCATCACCTTGATGCTCCACACGAAAAAGATCGCGATGTAGACCATACCCAGAGCACCAGCGCTAAACAGCCACCAGTTTTCCGTCGTCGCCAGAAAAAGCAAAAACAGCAAACTGGTAATAAACCACCCCAGTGGTGTCACTGGGTTCATTTCGTATGTGCGCCTATGCAATCCTTGAAATCTCTGTACATAACTGTATGTATGCAAAATTACGCCAAGTACGAAACAGATTATGATGACGGTTTGAGGCATATTTTCCTTCGGTGTTTGTTATTTAAGAACTGTGTTAAGTATGGCAAATCTTTTGTGGATTGTCAAGATGTAGCGCTTAACTTTATTAGACGCCCCTCAATTGTTGTTCGTCCGTTCCACTCATTCGCCATCAGTTCGACCAGTATTGTCGCGTGCTGTACCTGCCCTTCTGAATCATACGGCGTCAAAGTAAATTTTTCCGCCGCACCGAACGCTACCGCCGTAAATTTCCGGCCGTCATTGTCGGCAAAAGTGTATTTCACATGCTCGTTATTCTTGCCCATGGTTCTTCGTGTCAAAATCACAACGTTAACAAACTCAAAAACTGGCGCTTGGTTGGCCTGCCCAAACGGCTCTAACATTTCTATCTCGTCCAGCAGTCCCATAGTCAAATCCGAGAAAGTCATTAGAGTTAGGTCGGACGCCGGATACAAAAATTCTTTTTGATTTTTCAAATCCAAAAATTTATAAAAAGTCTGAATCGCCGTCTTCCACTCTGTCACCCGTTCAGTCCGCACCGTCAACCCGCCCGCCGCCAAGTGCCCGCCGCCCTTTTCGATAATCGTGTCGGTATAGTGAATCGCCGCCGCGCAGGAAAATTCGCCGAAACTTCGACCGCTGCCCTTCGCAAATTCCGCACCACACGACAACACAAAGGTTGGCTTTTCGAATTTCTCAAGAATTTTCGCTGCCACGATGCCGATGACGCCTTCGTGCCAATCGTCACCGGCCGCGATCGCCACATTGTCTGTTTCAACGATTTGTGTGCAGGCCTCTATGAAGATTTCGTCCTGAACTTTGCGGCGTTCTTTGTTCAAGTCATCCAGTTTTTGCGCCAATTCCAGCGCCCGCGCGTTGGTTCTGTCCTGCTGCTCTGGGTCATCTGGTGTGTCGTAAAGCTTGAGAAGCTCTAGTGCCATTTCAGCCGTTTCCAATCGACCAGCCGCGTTTAGTCGCGGACCAATCACAAATCCCAAAGTTCGCGCGTTGATGTTTTTCGGCTCAACATTGGCTGTTGCCAACAATGCTCGCAAACCCGGCCGACGCGTTTTTTTCAGAACTTCCAAGCCCCATTTGACGTTGGCGCGATTTTCGTTGACCAGACCGACAACATCGCAAACCGTGCCGAGCGCAACCAGATCGAGCAGCCATTTTTCATTACCATCAGGCAAACCGTCAAGTTCCCTCTGCAGCGCCTGCACCAGCTTAAACGCTACGCCGGCACCGCACAAATCGGCAAAAGGATACGATTCTTTTCGTGAAGATTCCTTGGAAAAATATTCTTTAATTTCATGCCAATTTCTTACGTTCTCAGCGACTGGCGAAATTTCCACTTTTTGCCAAGGATAATCGCCAAACAAAATCCCTTTGGTCGCACATTTTTCCAACGAATTAACATGCTTCGGCTGATCATCAATCAGAAAGTCAGCACCAATTTTCACACAAATTTCGGCCTTGGTTTTCAAAGCACCGCTTCTGTTCCAGCCTGTTTCATTCCAAAAATCAACAAAAATAATTTCCTCAAAAATCCCGTTGTAATATTTTTTAATCCACTTGCGAGTCTGGTCATGAACTTCCTGGGGTCGCGAGGACAAAATCACCAACTTGTGGTTTTTCTTCAGCTCGCGCAAAACCGCCAGTGAACTTTTCAAATCAATTGGTTTGATTTTCTTAAGATATTCTTCATCGCCAACAAATTCCAGATAGCGCCGGCGCCATTCGTCTCTATCGACTTTCCAAACCTCGCCCCAGCCTTCCGAGTATTCGTCGATCGTTAGATCGCAGTTCCAGCGCTGCTTGCTTTCTGCAATAAACCAATTCGCTGTGTCGCTTAGGACATCGTCGATATCGACTGCGATTACGGGCTTCTGATTATTTTTTAACAAGAATTTTTCGTCGTAAGCATCGGGTTGCCGCGACACTGCAATTTTCGGATTCAAAATCGCCACCGCATCCGGCAACTCATCGTGCGGCGAATGATGATCAGTTACGATCACATCGACACCCAGTTCTTTTGCCCGAGCAATTTCGTCAAACGACAGCGTGCCGTTGTCGACCGTGATGATCAATTTTGTGCCGTCTTTTGCGATTTGTTCGACAGCCGTCACATTCAGACCGTAGCCTTCGGTAAAACGATCTGGTGTGTAAGTTTTAACTTCCAACCCGAACTTTTTCAGCGATTCCCACAATATCACCGTCGCAGTCATGCCATCGATGTCGTAGTCGCCGTAAATCGTGATTTTCTCGCTGTTCTCTTTCGCTGCGATGATTCTATTGACCGCCTCGCGCATACCCCACATTAGGAACGGGTCGTGTTTGGATCTGTCATAAGAAGGATTAAGGAAATCCTGCTGCTCGGTCGCAGCCTTAAAGCCACGTTGTTTAAGAATCGTCGCAACGATCGACGAGATTTTTACTCCAGTTTCAGATTTTTTCACTTAACCAGTTTAGCACAAATCGGGGCTTAGGCTTCTCGTCCTTTTTTCTCTAGCTGCTGCGATTTGATAACAATCGCCTGCAATTCTTTGAAGATCGGGAACGATTTGTTTGTCAGATAAATCTTGGCGTTGCCCTGTTTCTCGGTCAACAAGAAGCCGCTTTTTTCCAGGCGCTTCAGTTCACGCTGAATGTTGCCTGGGTCTTCTTTGATCAATTTCGCCAGTCCCCGAACGTGAGTTTTGAAATCTGGATATTTTGCATAAACTACGACAATCTTTCGACGAACTCGCGAAGTGATGAAAACGTCAAGCATCTTTGTGAAACTCCCTTCCTTACGTCCGCGCCAACTTACCGCGCGATCAAGTGTTGTAAGAATTATAGCAGGACCGTTCCGGCAAAGCAAGCTTTTTTGAAACGCATTTATAGTTCCGGACATCGCAACTGACGTTACCAGAAGTGCCCCGTGAAAGGCCAAAGCGCGAGCGTTCCATTTATTATTTCCAACCCAAGATCGTCGCATCAATCATCCGCTGGGCCATCTTCTCGTCCGGCACATCATTATTGTCAAAGTAATGATCAGTTGAAATAAAGTTCGCTGTTACGCCCAAGATGTGCAGTTCGTCAACCAAAATGTGCGCTCGGTCCAGCGCCGGCACGCTGATAACCGGACAGGCCAGGATCAATCTCGCAGTTCGTAGCGGCTTCATCCATTCAACCGCCGCCTCTAGCATCGTCCCTGAATTCAGCGCGTCCGCGACCAAAATCACGTTCCGGCCACGCAGAATTTCTGGCCGGACCTCACCACCATCGCCCAGCATACGATTGATTCGACTGCTAGCCTGACGAATTTCGTCGTCCAGCTGGCCGGCGTATTCACCGTAATAATATTGGCTTTGAGCCTCGGTCAATTCAGGGTTTTTTGCCACCACGCCGCCCTGCATTACCGTTGCGTAATCGATCGATTCGTCGTTGATATGAATCGTTTCAGTCAGTAGCTGCTGCAAAGTCGCGTGCAAATAAACCGCTATCTGATAACCGACCGCCACGCCACCCTTGTCCAAGGCCAGCACCGCCGAGTCCAACCAGCGATATTTGTCAATTAATTCGGCAGCCAATTTGGCACCGGCCACCGCGCGTGATTCGAAATACATAAGCACATTCTATCATAGTTGTCACGATTTTGGCGCATTCATATATAATGTAGTTATGGTCTTCTACGAGATTTCGCCCACCAGTATCGTTGGCAAGGACTTCCTATCCTTGACCTACGCTTCTGAAGAAAATTTGCCTGCTGGCACTATTGTTGAAATCCCCGTTGGCAAGCGCCAGCGTATCGGTGTAGTTTTACGAAAAGTCGCCAGGCCGGACTTCGAGACCAAATCTATTTCGCGTGTATTATTTGATACTCCGTTACCGACGTCATTATTAAAACTTCATATTTGGTTAAGTGAATTCTATACCACGCATCCATCAACTGTTTGGCAAACCATGCTGCCAGCTGGTTTGAATAAAAAGCGCCGTACGGGCAGAAGCGAACCAAACTTTGCTTCCGCGCGACCCGTGAAGAACGGCGAGCGTGTCAGCAACGAAGCCCGTGACGACGGGCCTGAGGCGCGGCGCGGAGGTAATGGTTTGGTGGGCGATTACAGAGTTAGTGCCCGAACAAATTTTGTGTTCAACCCCGACCAACTATCCGCCATCGACCGGCTAGCCAAAATGAAGTCCGGCACAGCCATTTTGCATGGTATCACTGGCAGCGGCAAAACCGCCGTTTACAAAGCCCTGGCTACACAGGCCTTGGGCGCTGGTAAATCATCGATTATTTTAGTGCCGGAAATCTCGCTGACCGCACAATTAGTCGATGA
Source organism: Candidatus Saccharimonadota bacterium (assembly GCA_009777625.1). Classification (GTDB taxonomy): domain Bacteria; phylum Patescibacteriota; class Saccharimonadia; order Saccharimonadales; family Saccharimonadaceae; genus WRLL01. The sequence goes on along the minus strand of WRLL01000012.1, from coordinate 7,992 downwards.
GTTTCGTGCTGACTTTGACAATGTAATTTTGACGCATTCTGCCCAAACCGAAGCTCAACGCGCCGCCGCCTGGGGAGCCGCCCTGAATGCAAACAAGCCGGTTGTCGTCATCGGCCCGCGATCTGCGTTATTCATGCCAGTACGGAATCTCGGTCTGATTGTCATCGACGAATGCCACGAGCCGTCATACAAACAAGAAAAGGCGCCTCGGTACAATGCTCTGCGCGCCTCTGCAAAATTGGCGGATTTCTCCCTGGCAAAATTAATCCTTGGCTCGGCTACGCCTTTGATCGCCGACTACTTCACTGCCGAAAAGCTCGGCCGACCAATCGTCGAAATGAAAAAACTGGCCCGATCAAATGCCCAGAAGCCCACCACCAAAATCGTCGATTTGACCAAACGCGACAACTTCACCAGCCGCTCACGAGTCTTTTCAAAACAACTTCTGATCGCTATGCAGGACGTGCTGGAAAACAACAAACAAATTCTACTTTTTCATAATCGCCGCGGTTCAGCCAGCACGACTTTGTGCGAAAACTGTGGTTGGATAGCAATGTGCACGCGCTGCTTCCTTCCCTTAACATTGCACGCCGACAAGTTCGAATTACGTTGTCACATCTGTAATCTCAAGCAAAAACCACCGACCAAATGTCCGGATTGTGGATCGGCCGATATTCTGCATAAAGGTATCGGTACAAAGAAAATCGAAGAAGAAATTAAGCGCCTCTTTCCCGACAAAACTGTGCGTCGTTTCGATGGCGACACCGCACGCGGCCAAGCCGTCCAGGATGTTTTCGCCGAACTAAAAAGCGGCCAAACTGATATCATCATTGGCACACAAACCATCGCCAAAGGATTGGACTTACCGAACTTGGCATTGGTTGGCATAGTTCAGGCCGACGCTGGGTTAATGCTACCAGACTTTAGTTCCAGCGAAAGAACCTTTCAATTGATCGCCCAAGCTTGCGGTCGTGTCGGCCGTGGCCACGAACAATCAACTGTCATCGTGCAAACTTACCAGCCCGACGCACCGGCCGTTGTCTATGGCGCCGCACAGAATTACAAGGAATTTTATAAGTATGAAATCGCCAATCGCCAACGCGGGCACTTCCCACCATTCGCACATTTGCTGAAACTAACTTGCGCATACAAAACCGAACGAGGCGTAGTCAATGCAACACGCAAAGTCGCCTCTGAAATCCAAACCGAATTCGTCGACCAAGTTCAAATCCTCGGCCCCGCCCCAGCTTTTTACGAACGCGCTCGCGATATTTATCGTTGGCAAATTGTCATCCGTTGCGCTAGCCGCGACGTCCTTAAACAAATCGCCACGCATGTCACACAGCAAAAAACCGCCCGCAATTGGACGGTTGAGCTGGATCCGAGTTCGCTATTGTCTTAAATCGTTCTCTCTTTCCCAATCCATTCGCTCTTTTGCGTGCACTCTGCTCGCAACAACATCATCACCAGTATGCCTTCCTCCAATACCAAGACTCGTCATAAGATTGCTTTTGAACCTCTCACGATCCATCGCTTTTTTCATTGCTGGTGTATGAATGCCATCCAACGCTCCGAATCCTAGGGTTCGTCTTATATCATCAGCGCTTGCCCCCCCCCGTTCACTCAATTCATACATTGCGCCCTTAAAATCTTGGCCAAGCCCCAGATTGTTTATTTTTCTATTTCCGCCTCCCCATGATCCAGCCTCTACTGCCACAATCCCAGCAAATCTTGCATCCTCTTCATCAGTCAAAGCATGCCACTCTCTTTTCGGACCTATGTCGCGGCTTGGCATTCTTTCTTCCTTTCTGTTTCTATGATCAATCTTGGTGCGTATAATATCAAACTTTAGCACTTCTGTCAAGTCAGCTCTGTATTATACACCACGTATGTTAAAATAGAAACATGCCCAGTAAATACACGCGCAAAAACATAATCACTCTGCCCAACCCGCATTTGCGGGAACGTTCAAAACGCGTTCGCGCCATCAACGCCGAAACTCAGCAATTGATCAACGACATGCTAGCCGCCGCATTGGATTGGGAAGATTCCCGCCCGCACGAAATCGCTGTCGCCCTGGCTGCGGTCCAGATCGACCGACTGGAACGCGTCGTCATTATCCGCGAAGATTTCGACGACAAAGCCAACAAAAACTTCATCGTGCTGATTAATCCAGAAATTGTTAAGAAAGAAGGCGAAATCCAGACCGAACAAGAAGGATGCCTGTCAGTCAAAGACATCTACGGCCTAGTGCCACGCCACACCAAAGTCCGCGTCAAAGCCCTCGACATCAACGGCCGCGAAGTTCGCGTCAAAAGTCCAAACGCCTTCATCGCCCGCATTCTGCAACACGAAATCGACCACACCAACGGGATTTGCTTTGTCGATCACATTGCTAAGGAAAGGGATGTATGGTCGATCTTGAATAACGAAGATGGCGAATTAGTGCCGATTTCGTACGAAGAAGTGGAAAAAAGAGGCATCCTGCAGAACGACGATTAATGAACTCGAGGCGGCAATAAAGATTCAACAAATAAACTCAGTTCTGCGGTGATGGTTTTACGGCGCCCAGTAGGTTTAGCATGCCGCGGGCCGGTATCCTCTAGCGAGTCTTCTACTATCCCATAATCATATTGGTCATCATCATAAACCTCTGTCTCTGCCGAAACTCCTCTTTTCCCGACATAAATATATGTACCCCTGGTCGAAGGTTTATGAGGATTGGGCGGCGCAGCGCCATCAACCACAGATAGCTGAAGTTCGCCACTTTCGTCATACAATAATCTGATTCCGCACTGTTCGCGCGAAACCCCCGTGCCTAAATCGGCTCCCTGAAAATACCGTCCGATCGGAAAGAAGCCACCGTCGTGTGGGCTTAGCAGGCCAATAATATTGCCCGGCTCGTTAACATATCTACTATCGAGGGGATTACCACCATGAAACTTTGCCAAGAAGAATGTCGGCTGCTTCAGCGAAGGAGATTCTCGCTTCATTACACTGATCCATAAATCACCTAGATTGCCTGCACCTACTACGGCAATCTGTGAATCGGTCGCAATATCCGTCATTCCGGTGCTTCGCATATGGACGGCTCTCTGCACTTGAGCAAGTGGCGGTGTATCGTCGTTTATCGTGATAGTCGTTATTGATCCTTCAGGATCTACTGGGATCTCCTTTATGTCACGCTCTAATAAGTCAGCGTGCACTTCACTGTCCAAATCATTTAGCTCTAGCACACTTCTATTACGTTGACCCCCCCCCGAATTGTCGGCGGTTTGTTCCAATTCCTGACTATCTGGAATATGATGATCTGAGAAATTCATTATTCTACCTTCTATTTTGAAATTTCAACATTATTACTGTAACAGATTTCTGGATATATCTCAACATACGAAAGTGGTGGCATGCTATATTATTTTTACCAAAATAATGTAACATCTCCTTGCTCGGAAAAACTTATAAACAAGTTTTGTCGCTCGCTTCGTCGATGTTATAATGTCCTCATGGCAAAACTACAGATTGTTTTTTTGGGCACCGGCCCCGTTGCTGCCGCGTCATTAGAGTCGTTGATCAAGAATTTCGATATTGAACTCGTCGTTACCAAAAATCGCAAACATACGCGTGATTCTGCCCCAGTCGAAGATCTGGCGGAAAAGCATGCCCTGCCAATCAAATTTGCTAACACAACGGACGAATTGAACAATTTATTTAATAAAGCTGAGATCCAAAGCCGCCTCGGTGTAGTTGTCGACTACGGCGTTATTATTTCACAGCAGGTCATCGACGGTTTTCCGCTAGGTATTATCAACAGCCATTTCTCTCTGTTACCGGAATGGCGCGGCGCCGATCCGATTACATTTGCGATTCTCAGCGGCCAGTCTAAGACCGGCGTTAGTCTGATGCTGATCGAGCCAACGCTAGACACTGGTAAAATAATTGTTCAAAAGTCGCTAGCCATAGCGCCGGACGACACGACGCCGACATTAACGAACAAATTAGTTGAACTTAGCAATCAGTTGCTGGCCGAATACGTCCCGCTATACATGGACGGCCAGGTCAAACCGCGTGAGCAATCGCATCCCGATCGTGCGACATATTCGCGCCTCTTGACCAAGGCTGATGGCCATTTAGATCCAACAATAATGACCGCCGATGAATGCGAACGCCGTATCCGGGCGTTCACAGGCTGGCCCAAGACGCGCCTGGAATTCCTTGGTCAAGAAGTAATCATCGCCAAGGCCAAAGTTCTGCCCGATTTCGCTGGCGATAACTGGCCAGATGTTATTCCCTGCGCCGAAAATACGTTCTTGCAAATCGTCGAGTTGGTCAATCCCAAATCTGGTAAGAAAATGAAAACTGCTGATTATCTGCGCGGATTAAAATAAAACTATCGCCCCTGTTTCTTCTGGGGCGATAATTCCTTTTTGTCGTGTAACTATTGCTGGTTCTCGGCCTGTGCCTGATCGTCTTGTTCGTCGTCCGGTACAGCAGTCTGACCACCATCAGTAGAAGCAACAAAGCCAGTATTATCGGCCGACGCCTGATCGCTCGCCGGAGCAGCCGAGGCCGTCTGGCCACCACTCATAGCGCCACCCAAAATGGCATCTTTGTTGGAGCGAATCTCGGTCTTTAATTCTTCCAAAACAGCTGCCACGACCTGCGGATAATCCGGCCGGTTCAATTGCAACCACTTCATCGCGCCGTATTCGCTCATGACCGCAGTTTCCGGCGCCTGAGCGTTGGCTGATCGCAACTGTTTGTAGTCGTCGCGTTCGGCGTAGTCCGGCAGATTCTCGTCAAACCACTTCTTCATGCCGGCCTCGTTCATGTCAACGAAATTGCCGAACTCGTCCAACAGCTCGTCGCTCATGTTCTCGGTCAAGCGCTCGCCGACGCGGATTTCTAGTTCACTATAAATGTGCTGCAAAAATGCTTGCTTCTGCTCGGCCGGCAGCGCCGCCAGCCCCAGTTCTTCCAAAAATTTGTCGTCTAATTTAAACATGCCCTTCCTTTCTGCTTATGGAAAAAGTATAGCATAGAATTTTGCGGATGCAAAATTATGATTGTCATCCTGAACTTGTTTCAGGATCTTCATCTTACCGTGCGCTATTTTCCTTATGCTAAAATGTCAAAGTGAAAAACTATTATGTTTATATCTTAACCAACCAAGAAAATGATGCGCTTTACATAGGCGTTACTAATGATTTAGTTAGGCGACTCTACGAACACAAAAACCACTCATTCAAAGGATTCTCAGACAAATACAACGTTACTAAGTTGGTCTATTATGAAACTACAAATAATGTAGCGTCGGCAATTAAAAGAGAAAAACAATTAAAGAATTAGCATCGACAGTGGAAGATAAATTTAATTGAGAAAGACAACCCATATTGGAAGGATTTAGCGCAGGACATTGAAGATCCTGAAACAAGTTCAGGATGACAATAATACATAAACACCCTTACCGTTTCGGATAAGGGTGTTTAAGTGATTAGCCTTCTCTAGCTGATTATAGCATCGAATTCTTCAGCGCGCGGCGACTTCGCAGATAAGCCACTCCACCGAAGGTTAGTGCACCAGCGGCGATGATGCCAGCGATTGTCTGGACTGGACCGGTCGCCACGATGTACTCAGGCGTGTAGCCCTTTGATGGCGGTTCGGCCGGCGGAGGCGTAACGTTGGTCACGATCACGCAGTTCGGGTCGTTCTTGTCCAAGTGTTCTTTGCCTGGGATGTCGCATTTCGGCTTTTCGTCAGGTTTGCAGGCTGGATCGTCTTTGTCGAGGTGCTCCTTGCCCGGGACTTTACACTTTTCTTTCACCGGTGGGCAGTCCTTGTTGACATTGGTCGTGGCTTCGTTGTTGTCCGTGCGGTCTTCGGTCTGCTTTTCCTTGGTCACGGCGGAAGATTTGTTGACGAATTTGTTGTCACCACAGGCTAGCGCGTCTTTTCCTGGCATCTTGGCCTGGAATTTGATGACGACGGTTTTACCTGCCGCGACCGTACCGATGTTAAGGCCGTTGCTAGTTGTTACACCGTCAGCGGTTTTGGCGCCATCAACAGTGGTCGAACCGGCGATGTAAGTCACGCCACTAGGCAACATGTCTTTCACGACAACGTTGGTCAAAGCCTGGTTACCGGTGTTCTTGAATGTCAAAGTGTAAGTCACAGTTTCGCCCGGCTTGGCCGTTTTCGGGCCAGTCTTGATCAGGTCGTAGCTGTAAGTACAGTCTTTGTTAACCGTCACAACCGTGCTGGCTTCGTTGTTATCAGTCCGGTCCTCAGTCTGTTTCTCGTTGGTCACGGCCGAAGATTTATTAACGAAGGTTTTCTTGTTTTCGCCACATTCTTTGGCTTCTACTGCATCGTTGGCAACTTTGGCAGTGATTTTAATTACCACTGTACCGCCGACGTTGACCTGAGCGACCTTCACGCCAGTAGTGAACAGTTTGTCTTTGTCGCTGATGCCGCTGCCATTGGTGACGTTGATATCGACGTTGGTCCAGTTGATGCCAGATGGGAGTTGGTCTTTGATGACAATATTTGTTAGATCGATCTCGCCGGTGTTTTTGAATGTTAAGGTGTATTTAATCGTTTCGCCTGGTTTGGCAGTTGATTTGTCGACTTTCTTTCCTAGGTCGTAGGAAGGTTTCTTGGACACACAAGTCTTGTCGACCGTCACATCTGCCGTGTCGTCTTTGTAACCATAGTCACCCTCGACACGTACTGTGTTGCGTAGCGTGTTGGAACCACATTCCGGCAAGTTATCATTACCCGCAACTCTAGCGGTAAATTTGATGTAGGCGTTAGCGCCCGGCGCATATTCGCCGATATTAATGCCGGTCGTCGTAATACCATCACCAACCTGGATCCCACCTGGGTTAGAAGAGTTTACAACATAAGTCGAACCTGCAACATAAGTCACACCCGCTGGTAAAGTATCCTTCACCATCACATTATTCATGCGAACTTGACCGGTATTCTTGAAATAGATCTGGTAATCTACTGTGTCACCTGGGTTGACCTTGACGCTTTTGTTCCACTCTTTAGTGTTGCTCTTGCGGACAGTTTTAGCAATTTCCATGTCTGGTTGCGCCGCAAATTGAGGTTTGACAATAAATGTCACGTAACCAGCGTACTGGAAGCAGCCCGGAATTCGGCCGTCTAATTTGTCGTAGCCCAACAGTGCACCAGTTGAAGTAAAGATACTCTCTGGTAAAGCCGTACCAGCCGAGCCAAAAACATTGTTCTCGTATTTCAACGAACCACTCACATAAGCCAGATTAAAATCTTGGCCACTAATGAATGTTGCCTGATCCCAAATCTTGTTCGGGGTAGCATTGTCAGCAGTCAAAATACCGTTGACTTCAATTGACTTTGCGGTATTTGTCGGCAAGATAAATTGTGCACGCACATTTGTGGCAACTAGGTTCAAACTGCTGGCTGCGTTGTTGTGAACATACATACGAACGTAGTATTCTTTGCCCGGTTGAACATTCATAGTGTCATACCAGACGTTGGTCGAACCAACTTCGCGGATACCGACGAAGTTGCGCTCATCGCCAATATTAGGGTTATTTGTGATCGAGTTAAAGGTGATATGATCCGCTGGGTTCTCGATCGTATACGTCGGACGATCGGGACCCCAGGCAAAAATTGCCGTTGGCACAATAACCGCTGCTGCCGTAATCATAATAACTGCAACTTTGCGGGGAATATGTTGTTTTATGATCTTAAACAAAGACTTTAGCTTGTTCACAATCACCTCCCTATCTACTAAATTAGACTTCTATTAAAAATTAACTTTTCTCGCGTAACTCCCACCTGTACGATACGATTATAGTATCATAAGTAAAACGATTTGTAAATAGCTATACCACGATGCACAAATCAGGTCATTATAAATACACATTGTGGGATTCCCGAGGGAACCGACTGCTACGTGATTCTCGTTAAAAACGATACTTCGAACGGAGTCGATCCCCTCGGCTT
>WRLL01000011.1 GCA_009777625.1 Candidatus Saccharimonadota bacterium | reverse complement strand
AAACCATGCCTTGGCCGCGTGGAAATGGTGGGCCAGCCGCGCGGGCTGGACTTTCATTTTTGAAAGCCACCCCAATCACGCTAACTGCAAATACCGCAAATGCCAAGAACGCTATTCCCTGCCATTTTCGTGCCACGACCAAACTTTTTGCCAAGTGCTTCGTCCGACGCATACTTTTACCTACCCTTGAAAAATGCATTTAATAATGTGCGACAATTATACCACTAGCGTTTTTGTTAAGTCAACCACTCGCCACGCGCCCTTAAATCTGTTAAAATATGCATCATGAGTTTATCAATCGCCATCGTCGGCCTGCCCAACGTCGGCAAATCCACCCTGTTCAACGCCCTGACTGGCGGCAACATTTTGGCCGCCAACTACCCGTTCGCCACCATCGAGCCCAACAGCGGCATCGTGCCCGTGCCCGACCCGCGGCTGGATACCTTGGCAAAAATGTATAAGACAGACAAAATCATCCCCGCCACCGTAGAATTCGTCGACGTCGCCGGCCTGGTCGAAGGTGCCTCCAAAGGCCAAGGCCTGGGCAACAAATTCCTGGCCAACATACGACAATGTGACGCCATCTGCCACGTCGTGCGAGCCTTTGACGGCGACAAAGTCCTGCGCCAAACCGGCCGACCCGAGCTCGACGCCGCGCCCGATCCGGCAGCCGATATCGAAATCATCCGCACCGAACTGATGCTGGCCGACATTGCGACAATCGAAAACCACTTGCCGAAAGTTTTAAAGGAAGCCAAGGCTAACCCGAAAATGCGTGTCATCGCTGACTATCTTACCTCTGTTCAGAATCAATTGTTGTCTGGTGAAATGCCAGCAGGTTTAGATAAAGAGAAACTCCACGGCTTGGATCTTTTGACTGCGAAACCGGTGATTTATCTGTTCAATGTTGATGAAGAAGGACTGACAGATAAAAATAAGCAAAGCGAACTATGCTCCTTAATCGAGGAGACTTTGTCAGGTGACTTTGGCCGGAGCTGCGCCATCGGCAACGGCCGAGGCGCGGAAGATCAGGCTGCCGCCTGTAACGACAGGCCGGCACCTAATCTGTGTCCGGACGAAGCATCTGACAAAGCGACCGGTCCCAACAGTGCCCTCTTCATCTGCGCCGAACTAGAAAGCCAACTACGCGAGCTTTCTGCAATAGAAGCCGCTGAACTCCTAACCGACTACGGAGTCCAAGAATCCGGCCTCAGCCAACTAGCCAAAGCCGCCTACCAAACTCTAGGCCTGCAATCCTACCTAACCGCCGGCCCCAAAGAAGTCCGCGCCTGGACCATCCGCGTCGGCGCCTCTGCCCCACAAGCCGCCGGCGTCATCCACACCGATTTCGAAAAAGGCTTCATAGCGGCGCAAGTTGTAGATTATGACGATTTAATAAACGCCGGCTCAGAAGCCGAAGCTCGAAAACTCGGCAAACTCCGCACCGAAGGCCGGAACTACGTCATGCGCCCCGGCGATGTCGTTGAATTTCGATTTAACGTTTAGCAATAATTTCGCAATCTACCGCGATGCTTACGAGACTTTTCGCAAAGTCCTTCTTGGGACTTTCCCGCCCACAGAACCACGTCCTAGATCATGCAATGCCCCTAAAGCCTGCTGCGCCATCACGCTCTTCGATACATCGCCAAATGGTTCAACACGAACCATTGCCCCGCAGCTAGCATCGAACGCCGCCATTGTGTCTTTGGGCCGGCCGCCGACATAGACAGTATTTTCCGGTGTGCAGCCAACAATTTTAGCTGCTTCTTTTAACATATCGCCGCTCGGCCTGCTACGACCATATGTAACTACGCGCGCACCGTCTTCAAGCACAACATCTGGCACCAAATCATCATAATTATGCTGGGCAGTCGAATCACCCGGCACAACGGCGCAATCGACCATATTCTGCTGCAATACCCTTGGGTCCTGACCATACGCGTTTAAGAATTCCATATGTCGCGCAATGCGCCTAGAGTCATCTGTATTACCGACAAAAGAAATCCTCAAGCCTTCTCTGGCTTCGCGCAAAGCCAAGAGATACCGTGCTTGATTCTTTAGCTTTTCAACCTTTGCCGGATCGTTGCTTGCTGCACCTTCGCCCAATAGATTCTTTAGAGCCGCATCATAGTCATTTTCATCAAAATCAGCCCCGTGGCCAAACACACTATCAAAATCTAAAACAACGTGATCGCCAAGTCCCGCTAAAGCTTCGGGCGAAATGTCACGCAGCGAACGAGCTTCATAGCGTTCGGTTGGGAAGAATGGCTCTGGCTGCGTTGGGCAAACGCCTATTCTAGCTAGCATCTTCACGCTAAACATTCCGGCTTTTACTCCAGACCTACTACCCCCCCCCTGTTTTCTCATCTCTGGTGTTGGCATTCTCATATAATTCCTTTCCTGTTTGGTTCTATGATAGTATCCTATCTCTTAGAGTGCAAGCATAGCCGCTATTTAGCAGCAGCCACACCGGGAACTTGGTCAGTAAGTTCCACAATCGTCGTGCGCTTCGGCGAAACCCAGGCCAACTGCCCCGTCGAGCCCTTGCGCGACAACCGCCAGGCAAACCACAGACCGCTGAGGGCCATCGCAATCCAAACCAACTGCAACACCGGCAAAAGAACGCCTACCCCGGCCAGCCTGGCCCGCCTTAAACGTATCGCACCAAGGATTCCAAACACAGCACCCGTGCCAAATATCCACGCGCAAGTTTCCACAGGCGATCCGATACCTTGGACACCTTGGTAAACCGGAAACAGCATGTAACCCCAGCCGAACAGATTAACCGCCGCGACCCGCAGATTGCCGCCGCCTAGGCCGTACTTGCCGATAATCTGCCCCGTGCCGGTCGTCCAGCGGCGCCATTGTTTGATCACGCCACCCATATCCTCTGGGACCATCGTCATGAATTTGGCTTTATAAGAAGAATGAAATCTGATCTTCAGTCCCCTAGTTCGCGCCCGGAAAAGTCCTTCTGTGTCCTCGGTCATGCTAAAGGCTTCCTCCATGATCAGCACTTTGCCGGCCTCGTAACTGTACATAACAGAGGCGCCCGACATCCAAATCCGCGCCCGCATCCAATCCTGAAATCGCTTCATTGCTGTATTGATGATCCAATAAGCCAGCTCTTGGATCGAGCCGATAAGGGTGCGCGTTTTCATAACTTCGACGCGAATGTCAACGATGTCGGCTTTACCGCTTTTGATTCGATTTAAGGGGCCGGTTAAATCGCCTGCTAGCGTGTCGTCGTCAGTTTGAACGATGACAGCACCCTGCGGCATTGCTTGGAAACCAGCTTGCAAAGCTTTGGCCTTGCCGACGTTCTTTTCCAGATGGATTATTTGCGCGCCAGCTTCTTCGGCCCTGTCAAATATCGCTCTGGCTGTTTCATCATCCGAGCCATCATCAACCACAATTACACCTGTGCAACCACCTCGAAACAGTGACCGGACCGTTTCAATCAGTGCCGGAACCGGGTTCTTTGACGAGATCAAACCGATCAGTGGTCCTGATTTGGTTTCACATTTGGCAATTGTTTTACGCATCTGCTTAGCTTCTCCTTAGAATTAATAAGATGTTTTGGGTGCAAAAAAACACACCTGTTCGAAAACAGGAGTTGTTACCCCGACAACATACTTATATAAATCATACTCCTTTTCTCGAGAATGTCAATACCGATTTCCCTGTCAAGAACTACCTGGACGTATTAGATTATGCTACAATATCCCTCGTGCATAGCTTATTTAAAATCTATTGGTTTTCTATCGTCGCCACGGCAGTGATTTGGCTGACGGTTGGCTGGCAATTGGGCCTAGCCGCGTTATTCACGGTGTTGGTACTGACGCTGCTAGAGGTAACATTCAGTGCCGACAACGCCGTCGTCAACAGTCGAGTACTGGTGACGATGTCGCCTTTCTGGCAAAAGATGTTTTTGACATTGGGAATTTTCATCGCAGTGTTCGTAGTCCGTTTCGCCGCACCGCTATTGATCGTCATGATCACAGCCGGGCTCAGCCTGCCCGATGTCATCCACTTCCTTTTCGCCGATCCCGAAGGCTATTCCTATCACCTGCACGCCGCCGAACCAGTTATTAACGCTTTTGGTGGCACGTTTCTGCTGATGATCGCGCTGAGCTTTTTCATCGACGACAGTAAATCGCTGCACTGGCTGCGACCAATCGAGCGCCGCTTGGCACGGCTGGGACAATTTCACAATTTCACGCTATATTTCATGTTGATCGGCGTAGCGGCGATCTACTTCACTGTCGGTCCCGAGCATCATATGGCAGTGTTCGTGGCGGCCGTGTTGGCGATCGTGCTGTACGTCGGACTGAATTTATTGGGTACAAAACTGGGCAAGAATCGATCGGAGGACGAACGGTCCGGTCGGTATGCCAAGAAAAAGAATGGCAAGAACCCCAGAACTTCTGCCGCTAAATCTACCGCCGCCAAGCCCAGCCCTAAATCCTCCTTGGTCAAGAAAACCGGCATGGCCGCCTTCTCGGCTTTCCTTTACCTTGAAGTCCTCGACGCCAGCTTTTCGATCGACGGCGTGGTCGGTGCATTCGCCATCACCAGCGACGTGATTTTGATCATGGCAGGCCTGGGCGCCGGTGCGTTCTGGGTGCGATCGATCACGATTCATCTGGTACGCCGTCGCATCCTGTCGAAAATTCGCTTCCTGGAACACGGCGCGCACTGGGCGATCGCTTTCCTGGGCGGCGTCATGATGGCGCGGCTATATGGCGCGCACCTGCCGGAATGGTTTGTCGGAAGTCTTGGGCTGGTCTTTATTGGACTGGCCGTCTGGTGGAGCTATCTAATGTCGCGGCGAGAAAAAGCTTAGGCCTTCTTCAGCTTAAGGTCGCAAAAACAACTGAACCCAGGAATTGCCGCTCTTCCCTAGCCCAATCTGAGTGTAACTCGGGTTAAGGATATTCGCGCGGTGGCCAGCTGAATTCATCCAGCCCTGCATAACTTGCGCGGGCGTCATATTGCCCAATGCCAAGTTTTCGCCCGCCATCGAATAAGAAATCCCATACTCCCCCAGGACAGTCGACCACTGCGAGCCATTCGGCCGCGTGTGGCTAAAGACCGACGCGGCTTCGACCGCGCGGACCTGCGCTGCCTGACTTAGCAGCGGAACTATCGCTAAGGGGCCGGCACCGACAGCTGCGCGCTCGGCGTTGACAATATTCAGAACTTCGGTCAAGGGATCTGGGGCTGGCGGCTGAACTGGCGGCTGGACCGGCGGCGTCGGTGGAGTCGGTGTTTGTGGCTGGCCTGGCGGCGGTGCGCTGGGTTGCGATGGCTGCGTTTGTTCATTTGTAGGGGCAGATTGCCCATCTGAGTTCGGCGCAACATCCGGCTTTTCGTCGTCCTTCTTTTCGGCAGTCTGCGAGCCTTCGCCCTTGCCCGCATCTGGCGCAGCCGGCAGATCATTGTTTCTGGCCGCCTTCTTGTCGTTATCTTGCGCGATGACTTCTTCTACGACGTTTTTCATACCCGCGTCGACCAGATACCAGCCGACTAGCCCGCCTGCCACAAAGATCACCGCTGCTAGCGTAATCAGCCAGACTTTCTTTGGCCGACTCAATAAATACTTAATTACTTTGTTAATTTTTGTCTTCATTTTCATGTCTCCATTGTCATATTATCATAAACGGGAAGAAATGCAAGTTCGGCCCGTCAAACTTCCCGAGTCATCCCGGACCTGTTCCGGGATCCAATCTATAAATTTTATTTATTAGATTCTGGGACAAGCCAAGAATGACGAGTTTGAGAGCCAAAACTAAAATTTACGCCTTGACTTTTCTCAGCAAGTAAAACCGCTCGCGATTCCCTGTCGCGCCGGCGACTTCGCTGTCCTTTTTGTCCTTTATAATGAAAAGTTGCTTAGCCCAAGTTTCGAAATCCTTCAAGATCTTGCGTCGTTCGGTATCGTTTTTGACGACACCGGCATTTTTGACACGAGCACCGGTTTCGAATTGCGGTTTGACCATGGCGACAATTTGCGTATTTTTGTCGGCCAAGTTTTTCGCAACATGCGGCAAAATCTCGCGCAAAGAAATGAAAGAAACATCAATCAAAATTAGATTAGGTCCATCGTCTATTATTATTTTGTCATCCTGAACTCGTTTCAGGATCTTCCCTTTTCCGCCGTTAATTTGGGAAACTGAAGATTCCGAAACAAGTTCGGAATGACAATTATATACATCCCGAATATCCGTCTTCTCATGCAACTCAATCCGCGGATCGCGGCGCAATTTCGGATGCAACTGATCCGTGCCAACATCGACCGCAATAACTTTCTTGGCGCCACGGCTCAGTGCAAATTGCGTAAAACCGCCGGTCGATGAACCGACGTCCAACACAACCTTGTCCTTGAAATTCAAATTTAGTTTTTCCGCAACCGACTTCAATTTCAAAGCCGCCCGCGACACGAATTGTTCTTCGGCTGCCAGTTCGATTTCAGCGTTTTCCGAAACATAATAACCCGGTTTTGTAACAACGCGGCCGTTCACCGAAACTTCTCCTAACCGAATATAATTTTCGGCCTGCGAGCGCGTCGCGACCAAACCGCGTTGAACTAATTCTTGATCTAAACGAACTTTCATGCCTTAATTCTAGCACGCGAACTGCGCGCCGCCAAAACCCACAACCCCAGGCCAACTATCAATGTCGCCAAACCAAATCGCACGAACCCGTTCTGTAGTCCCCAGCCCGTCACAAACATGCCCAGGATTAAAACCAACGTCACATTGCCTAACTTGGAAAACGTGCTTAGGGTCGAAAGTAGTGTCGCCTTGTAAATATGTTCCATCTCTTTTAACAATTTCGCCTGATAAAGAATATGCCGCACTCGCCACCAGCCAAACGCCATCGCTACCGCCAAGCTCGCCACTAATACATCTTGCGTCAGCCCCAAAACGATCACCGCACAAACTGATATCAGCAGATCGGTCAGATAAAACCACTTCGCCGCCACCCGATCAAAAATATGAATGTACCAACCCAGCACCGCGCCGAACAAACTGCTAACAGCCTGCACAACGCCTAGGAAAGCCGCCGTCAAGCCAATATCCGTCAACACCAAATTCGAATAGTCACCGCCGCCCGCGCCAGACACAAATCCGGCAAATACGAAAATCGGCAGATTCCGCCACGATACGATACTTTTGACAGCTCGGATTGGCCCGCGTACCGTTATTTTCTTTTCGACTTTGGGATATTCAAAATTCAGAGCCAAAATTAACAACATGCCCAGCGACAGAAATCCGAGCAGAAACGGCAATCTGGGATCGATAGAATAAGTCAGCGGCACCAACGTCACCAGAATCGCGTTGCCAACCAGCCCCATCGTCTGCGAACGGCCAACGATTTTCGTGTAACTACGCTCACGGCCCAGCTCCTTTAACGTGTCATGCAAAAAAGCTTCGAGTGAGCCGCTGTAAAAAGCGAATCCGGTCGCAAACGCCATAGCCCCCAGAACCCCGCCCCATATATTCGGCATCAGCATATACATCCACGGTATCGTCATCGCAATGACCGCGCCAACCAGAATCGCCCGACGGTTGCCGTATTTGTCGGCGAAATAGCCGGTCGGCGTTTGCAGAGCTATTTCAGTGATCGAACCAACGATAGCGATCAAGGCGATCTCCGCCAGGCTGACGTGTCCGACTTGCACCAGGTACACCGCGATCAGCGGCAAATAGACTTGCTTGGAAAAGATTTTGAACCAAGCAAATTTTATGATATTGCGCTCGAGGCGCCGTTTGTATGCTTCTGTCATTTTGTCTTTCTATAAGGTAGGTTATTTCCTCAGACGCTGGAGCATCTCGCTAAGACGTCGTGCCATCCTCATGCGATGCGATTTACCGCCACTTAGGGGCAACCGATCAACCACAATGTTCAAACCATCGCCGTCCGTTTCAACTAACGAGAGATCTTTTACTACGAGCACTTTTCCAGGTGGCGGCATCTCTCCAATCGTCGCAGCAATGTGCGGGTTAAAGATTTCCGTTCCATCCACTGGCAATCCACTTCTAGCAATTCGTGTGAACATTGCACTTCTTAAGTCCTGTAACTCTGGCGTCAAATAAACACGGCGACCTAGACTGGTAATATCTGGTCTATAATAATCGATTTTCCCACTTGTCTGAAGTTTCATGGGTGGAAACGATCCGGCTGCACCTCTGAGAATATCTAATTCGCTTCTACGGTCTGCCTGTGTTGACACTATCGCCATATGCGGCGGCAGAAACCCTTCAAAGCTGATGCCAACGGGCTGCCGCTCGACGAAATGCGCTACCGTGAACTCTCTAGACACCTGACTACTCCTTCGCTCGCTCGACGTACGACCCATCACGCGTGTCGATTTTTAACACATCGCCGGTTTTTATAAAGGCCGGCACTTTGACCGTGATGCCGGTTTCCATTTTTGCATCTTTCTGGACATTCGATGTTGTGTCGCCCTTGACAACGTTTTCGGTGTATTCGACTGTCAGAGCCACGGATGTAGGCAGATCGACCGCAATGACTTTTCCGTCAAAGAATTGCAGCTGGACTTCTTGTCCCTCTAGGATGTATTTTGGCACGTCTTCGGCGTCGGTTAATGGCAGTTCAAACTGTTCAAAACTCGTCGGGTTCATAAAGAAAACAGTGGTGCCATCCGAATACAAAAATTGTGCGGTTTGGTTCGAGACTTCGGCCCGCTCGATTTTTTCTTGGCCTTTGTAAGTTTTCGGAATCACCGCGCCCGTGATCAAATTCTTGACGCGGACGTTAACGATCGAACCGCCGCGGCCCATGACTTTCTGGGCGTATTCAACGACGCGGTACGGCTGGCCGTCGATTTGGATGACGGCGCCCTTTTTTAGATCTGTGGGGTTATACAATTTCGCTCCTTTCACATTAGGAACTATTTGTTTTTTTCGAATCCTCTAATTTTCCGGATAAGTTTCTTTGGATTTTATGTCAAGTGGCGAGCACGAGCTTGTTCTCTGCGCGGAAGGCACCTGAATAAAATTTGAAGAAACTTATGCCGTGAAAATTTGATGGGGTTCGTAAAAATAAGTAGTTCCGGATTGTTAAACTAACTTGCGACGAATGGCAACAAACCAATGTGTCGTGCGCGTTTGACAGCAATCGCCATTTGACGCTGGCTTTTGGCGCTGAGGCCCGATTTGGCGCGCGTTTCGATCTGGCCGTAGCTGTCGATGTATTTGCGCAGATTTTCCACGTCTTTGTAGTCGAAATAGCGCGGTGAAGTTTTCTTGGTCTTCTTTAGCATAGTTAATATTCTCCTTATAATTATTTTGTTAAGTAGATTGCCACGGCGACAAGTCGCCTCGCAATGACAAACTCTTTTCCTCTTAAGTTGTAATCTTAGAACGGGATGTCTGACAGGTCGATTGGTGCGTCAGCGTCTTCGATGGCAGCGTCTTCGTTCGATTTAGCCCGCGAAGACGATGAAGAAGATTGACTTCGTCCACCACCTTCTGAACCACCTTGGCCGCGACCGTCGCTCACGAAACTAAATTCTTCGACAACAACGTCAATCGTGCTGCGCTTTTTGCCGGTTTCCTTGTCGTCCCATGACCGCTGTTGCAGGCGGCCGCTGACCAGCAGCTGGCGACCTTTTTGGACGTACTTGGCGATAGTTTCGCCACGCTGACCCCAGGCCGTGCAGTTGATAAAGCTGGTTTCTTCTTGGCGCTGGCCGTTGGCGTCGTTCCAAGTACGGTTGATCGCCAGTGAAAAGCTCGTCACACTTTGACCCGACGGCGTGGTGCGCGTCTCTGGATCAGCTGTCAAATTTCCCAGTAAGATTACTTTGTTAAATGCCATATTTCCCCCTCCCATGCGCTGACGCTTATGAGACAAACCTACGGTTTTTCTCATCGCGCCGGGACGAAAAACGTGGTTTTCGTCTCGGGCTGCTCCTTTCCCTCTTCAGCGCAAATTGTTAAATTACTTATCTTATTCGTTAGCGTCTTCGTCTGTTTCGGCGCGAGAATCGTCGCGTTCAGCGGCGCGTTTCTCGGCCCGAGCTTTTTCTTCGGCCAAGGCTTCCTTGACCCGTGGGTCAACCTTAGTCAGCAAGTAGCGAATGACTTCGCCTGTGATGTTGAACACGTCGCTGATTTTGCCTGGTGCTTCGGCTGGCAATTGCAGCGTGTAAACACGATAAATCGCGTGGGTTTCGCCAGCGATTTTGTAGGCCAATTCTTTGCGACCCCAGTCGTCTTCGGCCACGATTTCGCCGCCGTTGTCCTTGATAACCTTGGCGACTTTGTCCAGCGCCGGTTTCAGGTTAGCTTCGAGCGCGGGCTGGAACAAAACGACCAGCTCGTACTCACTTTTAATATTATTTTCTGGCACGAGACCTCCTTTGGATTATAGCCGCGCTTCTTGCCAGAATTTACGCGGCAGGTTGTTGTTAACTTGGATAGTTTAACAGATTAGGTCGATTATGGCAACCCCTAATACCTCGCCGGCAACCCCCCCTGCCGCACAGTATCCCAGATAGTACTGTCATCGAGGTTGCTGTCCATGTAGTAGGGTGTCAGGAAGAGGTTGGGTGTGTAGTTGACTATCTCGGCTGGGGCTCGGGGCGCGTTGGTGTTGGCTATGTCGGTTATTGTGGTGCTGGTGCCACCACCAAAGGTGCGACGG
This sequence comes from Candidatus Saccharimonadota bacterium, assembly GCA_009777625.1. Classification (GTDB taxonomy): domain Bacteria; phylum Patescibacteriota; class Saccharimonadia; order Saccharimonadales; family Saccharimonadaceae; genus WRLL01. The sequence continues at coordinate 14,054 of WRLL01000011.1, read as the reverse complement.
AAGTGTGGGCTGTCTTTGCTGACTATGGCGCCGTTGATGGTTAGTTGTTGGTTACAGCCGCCAGGGCTGTTGTTTAGGCCTAGGTGTGGGCCGAAGGTAGAGTCTCTATTTGTATTGCAAGTGTGGACTGCTTTACCAGCCACGAGGGTGCCATCGATTTGGGTAACGCCTGGGGCTATTTCTATGTTGTCGGTGGCGTAGATAGTTAAGCTGGGTATTTCGCTGAGGTTGGTGTAGCTGGGACCTTGAAAGACTATATTGCCATTTATTAGGACGTTGCCTTCGACGTAGATGGTTAGATGATTGCCTTTTGGAGTACTAGTATCTTTTATGCCTTTTAGTACATTGCCGGATATGTTAAGTGTGCCACCGCTTACGTCGTAACGGTAGGTGCCGCTGCTACCTAGTGGGAAGTCGGTATCTAGTGTTATGGTGGTGGTGCTACTTTTGGTAGTAGCTTTAGCTACACTGGGCAGGTTGATGGTGCGGTCTAGGTTGCGGAACTTGCCGGCATCACCATTGATCATGGCGTTGCCTGAGCAGGTACTGCCGCCAGCACCACCGGATGGAGAGATATTAGAAAAGGCTAGTTTGCAGGAATTGTCACGGTTAGTTCCTTGGGTTGTGGTAAAGCCGGCACTGCCGAAGTATTGGATGGTGGCGCCATTGTTGTTGTTGGCGGTGTTGTCGGATAGTGTGCTGCCGGTGGCCAGGATGCCGTATTGAGACCAGGAGCCGCGATTGGTATTGCCTGTGGTGTCGGCGAACTTGGAGCTTTTGAAGCCGCCTTCTTTGTTTATTTGGGCGCTGTTGTCTCCCCAGTAGCGGGCTCCGGAGTAGGAGTCGGTGCCTCGGAGGTTTAGTTGGGGGGATTTGGTGACTAAGGCACAAGCAGGTTTAGAGAAATAGACTGGCCTGCTGGCGTCATATTCTGGTTTATTCGCAGTAGCCCATGGGCTGATCTCGAGCGTTACACACAGACGATCGCCAACGTTGAGACCGCTAGTCGATAACGATGTGTTGAAAGGATTATTCGTCGTACCAGAGCCAACAACAAAATTGGAAGTGCCGGCCGATGAAGGACGTTGCACTTGAACATTGGTGGCTCCTGGGAAGATTGTCTCATAGGCCGTGCCAAGAGCAACTGGTTTGGCAGTATAAGCATTGTATAGGCCATCATTACCGGCCGGCAGGACAAATGATCTGACTGCCCATGATATATTGTTGGCCACGGTCGGGCCAGTGTTGTCTACGTAGGTCCTGAAGCTTGCCTGGTCGCCTGATTGGACTTCGTTTGGCGGGTCAACAGTAGCGCGCGGGAAGAGTAGGTAGTTTTGGGGAACATTGAATTTAATCGGCTCGGTTGTGGAGCCCCTGCCACATTCCTTAAGATACAGATGGGCATTACCGCGTGTTATTTCATTGTCAGGAGGACGAGGCCAGCCGCCATTGCCAGTATTATTCCACTTAAACAAGCCCGGCAGACAAGCCATCTCCATATATGTTGCAGGATATAAATAGAATTGGCTCACCGAGCTAAACGTAGCAGTTATGTATACCGTCGTAGTCTCGTTAAACCCACCCGGCGGCGGCCAATAGGTAAAATTCATTGTATCCAGCCAAAATCGCGTACTGTCATTGCGGGCCGCTAATAATGGAGCACCCGGGGAAAATCCAGAGAAACTGCCTCCTTTGCCACCATCCGACAGACCCCAAACAGTGTAAGCAAAGCGCACCTTGTCCGGCCTGTTCGCCGCAGAACCAGTCAGGGGAGCAGGCGTAGCATCCGCGCCACTAGTATCAGATACTCTACTGTTTATGACATTCGCATCACTGGTCGCGGACCCGGTTACTGTCCGGCACAGTCCCTGCAATATGTTGAACCTAAGGGATATAGGAGCAGATGATCCAGCCGGGATATCGATCGTCGTCTGATTGCCAGCTGCGCTCGAAGATATCCAGAAATCATCAAAATATGCCGATTCGTTAACCCTAGTGCGAAGAGGTAAGGCCGCATTACTGTCCCACCTAGATTTGCAATATATATCTGCGTCGATAGCCGTCTGTTTGCCATTCTTTAACTGATTGTAATCAACTGCCAGGGCGGGTATGCTTAGTAGTGTTACTGCAGCGGCTTGCACTAGAATCGCGGTCATTATGCCGAAAATCAGCCTACGACGCTTTATCATTACTGCTCAGCCTCATCCGGATTAGGTTGCTCTGATGGCACAGTATTTAGCTGTTCAATAAAAGTACTTATCGTGTCGACGCCGATCACTGTAGATATTCTATTATTAACAAACAGACCTTCTTTATTCAAGTCAATCAGCCTCTGCCCCGCCGATTTCGCTGTTTTTGCATCTTGAACCGCGGTCGCATTCATATAGACAATGTATAAGCAAGTCGGATCCTTATCGTATTTTTCCTTGGCCTTGACATTGTTTGCCAGATCCCTTAGACCATTCATGCTTTCGGAATCGTCAAAGCGAAAATCTGATATGGCTTTGTTGTAGCTATTTATATCCTCGTCAGAGCAGATATTGGTGGACAGAATGATCGTCTGATTAGGTGATTTGAACCCTATATATATGTATCCAGCCAGATACAAGCACACCGCCGCCGCTACTATTACCAATATAATGCCAGATAAAACCACCCGCCCAAGCCGGCGATGGCCGCGTTTTGGCTTTTTAGATTTGGCTCCTGTTATTGAACTAGATGGGAACTTGCCTTTCTCCGCGCCGGACTCAGGCGTGGGAACTTTTGCTATCGCGCTGTCTAGCGTTGAATCCGACTTCTGCTTGCCCCCAACGTCACTACCACTCTTTGTTTCCATCTATAATACCCTCCCTCACTACATTCCTTTGTCATTATAGCACTTATGCCTAGAACAACGCAAGAATCTAAACCCGTGTCGTTCACTGGGTATTATATCCTGATTCTTCAGAAGTATTTCTTTGTGACGTGCATCTGATTGATACCGTTAACGATATTAGTAAAGCCCATCGCGCGCAGATAAGGCATCGAAGCATTGGAGCGGCTGCCGGATAGACAAAAGACCACCAATTCCGTGTCTCTCGGCAGATCTTTCAGCTCGGCTGGTTCACCTCCGACCAGTTTGGCTGGCGGCAAATTTATGGCGCCTTCAACGCTGCCCATCATTTTGATTTCGTGCGGTTCGCGGACATCAATAAAAACTCTTTTCATATTACTCCCTTTTTAATTAAGAATTCAGTTCGGCCAGTTTCGCCAAGGTTTTTTCAGTGATAATTTGCTGGGCGATCTGTTGTTTGGCTTCGGCGGACTCGAAACGCTCCTTTAGTTGCGGATCGTTGTATTGGGCCAGGATTTTAGCCTGCTGGGCAGTGACTTCTTCTTCGGTGGCAGTGATGCTCCAGTCGCGCGATAATTGCGACAGGATCAGCGAACCTTTGGTGCGTTTTTCGGCCGCCGGGCGGAGTTCTTTGGCTTCCCATTCTTCGCGGGTCATTTTTTCCTGGTCCAAGTATTGCTCCAGCGTCAGGCCGCGGTACATAAGATTCTGCACAAATTGCTGCTCGAGAGCTTTTAGCTGGTCCTCAATTAAAACTTCCGGGACTTCGACTTTGGATTTTTCAGCCAGTTCTTCAATCAAGTCGTTCTGGAATTTCTGCGCGATTTCTTGTTCGGCGCGAGCAGTCAGTTCCCTTTTGATGTCGTTTTTCAGATCATCAAGCGTCTTGAAGTCAGGCGCGATGGTTCCAGCGAATCTGTCGTCCAGTTCCGGCAATTTCGACTCGTTGACCTTTTTCAAGTTGATTTTGAAAACGACTTCTTGACCAGCCAAGTGTTTAGCACCATAGTCTTCTGGGAAAGTCAAAGGAATGTCGAATTGCTCGCCGGCTTTGTGGCCAACAATTGCGTCCTCGAACCCAGGGATGAACGAGTTTGAACCGAGTTCCAATGTGTAGTCTTCAGCCTTGCCGCCATCGAATTCTTCACCGTCCTTTAACCCTGTGAAATCAATGACGACTTCGTCGCCAGTTTTTGCGGCACGTTTGACTTCGGATTTGGTCGCGACGCTCTTTTGCAGACGTTCAAGGACTTCGTCTATGTCTTTGTCGTCGATTTTGACTGGTTGTTTCTTGGACTTTAACTTCGCCGGGTCGGTCAGTTTGACCGGTGGGACGATTTCAACAGTGGCTGTGAATTCCAGGATTTGGCCGGGCACGAATTTGGTGATGGCAATGTCGGGGCGGTCGAGCAGCTGGATTTGCTCGGCGGCGATCAGCTCGACCAGCGCGGCGTTGATGGCGGCGTTGACCTCTTCGTCGAAGAGTTTCTGCGGGTCGATGTTTTTTTCGGCGACTTCGGCGGGGACATGGCCTTTTCTGAAGCCGGCGACTTTTACGTCGCGGCTGAGTTTTTTGACGGCGCGTGCGTGGTGTTCGGCGACTTGCTCTGTTGCGATTTCGATACTATATTCTACTTTGCTATCTGATAGATCTTTGCGGGTATGTTTCATAATGAGAAGATTGTAACAGATGATTTATCCGATGACAAGTTGACAGAATATGGTATTTATGATATCACTAAAAGATGATTTCTGCTCCATGCTTCAACGAAAGTCGTTTTTCTGAACGAAGGACACCGCTAATATATGGAGACAGCGATCCTTTTGTATTTAGTGTAAGCAGTCGTCTAACACCTACAACAGAACGTGTGTGCAGAAGGCGAAGGATTAGAGCAATTATATACTTTTTTAAACGAAATCACCTCTAGCGAAGATTTCGGAGAAAGAAGCAGGGCTCTCGCTCGATCAATTTTACATGGTTTGGTATTCGTAGGCCGTCCGGAACTAGATAAGGCTACAGATGAAATAGCTGGGGGTTGGCAGGAATGGCTAGACAGCGGAAAAGATCACAGAATATTACTGCCTTCAATACATTACAATCCACCCGACCACAAACGACATAAAAGCCAAGTTCTAGTACTCAGCCAAGTTCTTCAGAAATTAGCCCTCCCTCAAGCGCACGCAGAGCGCGGGTCTTTGCATGATGGCCTAAAAATTCGTATGGCTCAATCTCAGGACCTTGGAAGAGTAGACCCCGACAAAGAACGTGTGGTTATTTTGGATGACTGGATGATAACCGGTCTACAAATGCGCAAGACTCTCAATCGTCTCTTTCGAGGGGCCAAATTAGGAGATGAACGTGAACGTTATCTTTTTAATGACGAACCCTGTCCGTTTGATATTGCTACTCAAGAATCTCCACAATTCGACGAGGAACGTCTGCTGGCAGCACTATGCATTGAACTTGTGGCTGGCAGCCATCAAGTCATAGATCACGAGCTTATGCTAGATATTGAGTACGATCCATTGGTTATCATGAAAGCACAAGTTACTGAAGGTCAAAAATATCCCCATATATCTGGTTCACATTCATCGGCACTCGATGGTTTTTGCCAGCCGCTACAGTCGTTAGAAGATGCATATAATGAGCGGAGGAAAAATAAGGTAAGACTTATTTTACCCCGCATAATCCGTAAAAATGACACTCCGTGGCAGCAAGTCCGCTATCTGTTAGGGATTTGAGCTATATACAATCAATCTGTTAGTGGATAATCATTTTTGAGATTTCTTGTACGCTAAGTTTTTTCTCTTCTTGTGTTGTCAAATTTTTCAACGTGAACTCACCTGACTTAATTTCGTCCTCGCCTATAAATAAAACGTAGTACACGCCGGCTTTCACGGCTGCTTTGATTTTCTTTTCGACTTTTCGATCGGTGAAATCGACAGCGACATTTACTCCTGCGGCGCGCAGCTCATCGGCTACTTTTTTGACTTTGACGTCGCCGAGCGGGATCAGTACGACATCAGTCGCCGGCTTCAATTCTGGAACCAAATTCCATGATCTCAAGAAAAGCGCAGTTGTTAGTTCGCCTGGTGCAACGCCGACCACCGGCATGTCCTCGACGCCGAACAGGCCGACCAGGCCGTCATAGCGACCGCCGCCGAATAGAGAGCGGTTGTTTTCAGGTGAATTGTCAAAGAATTCGAACACGATGCCGGTGTAATAGTCAAAGCCGCGCATCAGTGTCGGGTCGAACACGGCGTTGGTTACGCCACGTTTTTGCAGGATGTCCAGTACGGTGCAAATCTGTTCGAATTCTTTGTCGCGGACTTCATTCGGTAAATCGTTGATGTTGTCGACCAGCAATTTGTTAATCTTTTCAAGGCCCTCAGCTGCTTTTTCTTCGCCAAAGATTTCTGCAGCTGAAGCATCGAAATCTTCTCGTGGCATTTTAGTGAATCGGTCGAATAGCTTAATCATTCGGCCAGCTTTTTCCTCATCTAGTCCAAGGTAGCTCCGCATCACGAAATCGATCCACTGACGATCGCTGATGCGAATCGTGAACATGTTGTCGGTGGCACCAAACGCGCGCATAATACGCTCGCCCAACAGGATAATCTCGGCGTCGGCGTCAATGCCGGCAGCGCCAAAAATGTCCGTATTCAGCTGCCAGAATTCACGCTCGCGACCATTTTGCGGGCGCTCGTAACGCATGTAATTGCTGATACTGTAAAGTCGGGCCGGTAGCGCGAGTTCCTGCCGCCGTGCCGCGACCATGCGCGCGATCGACGGCGTCATTTCCGGGCGGATCGCCACTGTTCGTTCGCCGCGGTCGGTAAATTTGTACGTCTGGTCGTTGACGATTTCCTCGCCTGATTTTGCGGCGTACAATTCCAGCGGCTCGAGCAGCGGCGAGTCGTATTCTTCGTAGCCGAAACTCTCGGCCACTCGGGCCCAAGTGTCGAAAATGTAGCGCCTCAATCTCATATCTTCGGGGTAGATGTCGCGCGTGCCTTTGTAGCTGGATAGATTTAAACTCATGATTTTCTCCTTAATTCTTAACTATTTTAGCATAATCTCGCCATAAATTGCGCGTGGCCGACCATGGAACGCTGCCCATTCGCGATCACCGTAGGAGAAGTGCCACCATTCTCCGTAGAATGGCGCAAAGCCAGCAGCCACCATTGCATCGTGTAATTTCAGACGGTTCTCCATCTGTTTTGCTGATACGTTAGGTGCGAAAGTCGGAATTAGTTCAGGCTTATCAAATTCCGAAATTCCAGTTCCCATATCAATAACCTTGCCACTGGCTGATACGATTGTTAAATCAACTGCAGCGCCCATAGGGTGTCCAGCCACCTCCGGCACGGCGACCAGATTGTGGGTCGCCGCGTCGATTTCTTCTTCGGTTAAGTTTGAACAACTTTTTGCAATTTTTCTGCGTTCTCGTTCGAAATATTGCCGCTGAATTTTGGGGTGGCGGTAGCCAAATACAACGCGTAAATTGAAGCTGTTACCCAAAATCTGGTTGGCTTTGGCTAATCTCCGCGCGACATCATTACGCACCAAAATCTTTTGGCCAGTGTATTGCAGCATTTCTTCCTGCTCTGGCTCGGCGATAACATTCGAGTCATATTTTTGCACATCAACTAGTGGCTCGTCAGAATAACCCAGCTCAACTGCGCGCACATCTACTAAAGTCAGAATTCGCCGTGATTTCAGATTATCGTTCATCGCCCCCCCCTTCGAACACTTTATAGAGATAAACACGCTGTTCGCTAGCCGATCTGTTGTCCAACACCTGCGACGTCTCTGAAACATCTTGTGTCCCTGACAATTCTTTCCAGCCTAGCTTACGATATATTCCTATGGAATTCGAGCCGGTAGCGGCAGTCCTCATTATTCCCAAGAAATCGCCTTCGCGTTCTGAGATGGCCTTGATTCGTGCTTGCACTAATTCTGTGCCGACGCCGAGTCCGCGGTATTCTTCTAGCGTGCCAAGTTCCGAGAAATACCAAGTCGGCAAATCAGTGGGTAGTTCTTCTTGCTGTTCGACGTAGGCCTGCACATCTTTAGGGGCAGCGTTTAGTAGTAATGCACAGCCGAAACCGACAAGGTAACCTTGTTCGTTTACCGCAGCGTACAAGATTCCGCTTCTAATCGACGGTAGCCAAACCTCATTGATTACTTCTTCGTCGGTATATGTTTCGAAATAAGGTGGGCCGCCAAATATCATTTTGTAGTTTTTAACAAAATCGTCCCGCCAAGCTGAGTTTTCATCGGTGATCATTTGATAGTCAACAGACTTGATATCTTCTATCTCAATTTCGCTGGCCAGTGTGATCCCAGTGTTAGAAACTTTGACGTCAATATTTTGCCCAGTCGGTTGCGTGATGTTTCTTGTGCCTGTCGCCAGAGCTGCCGCAATTGAGCCGCTGCCGCACGAGGTTTCGTAGAAAAACGTTTCTATTTCTTTAACCCAGACAACTGGGTCGATTTTGACCACGCCTGTTTCTTGGTCGTTTTGATACCAGACTACGCCGACAGCCGCGCGTTCTTCCAGGCCGAATTTCTTGATTAATTCGCGCTGGATTGCTTCGTAATCTTTTGGTAAATCTGCCTCGATGACAATTTGGACGATTCCACCCAGGTCAACGATTTTCGCCGGAGCCTCACCCCAACTTTCTTCTGATATTTTGTATTTCATATCGGGGAAATCGGCACTGACGTAATATTTTCGTTCTGCCAATTGATCAACTTTTGCACTAACTTCGCCATCGAAACCTGATACCGAAAGTTGCGCCTCGCCCGGCTGAAAGTTAGTCGCTAGCAACGCCACCGCGCGCGACGCGTTGCCACAAAATTCACCGCCCGCCATTTCCAGATGACTAGAACCGGGCAGCCAAAAGCCAGCCTGCTCAGCGTTAAGTTTCTCAGCGCTTTTCATTAATTTTTTGCCAAACCTTGCGCGTTCTTCTGGCGTTAGAGTAGTCTCTAAAGAAGCTATCGCCGTTCTATTCCCACCAGCAGCACTAATAACATATCGTTCCATTTCATTCTCCTAACACTTATATATAATTTTCGCGTCGACTATGACATGGGTTTGTGGCGCGGCGTCCGCGTAAGAAATTTAACGCGAAACTTAAAAACGCCGAGTGAGCGGCGTTTGTATTAGAGATTTTCGACAACAAGAATCACCGCTCAGCTCGGCCGAACATGTGAATGGTTGCTGACGAATTTATAATTCATGGGCCTATTGTAACAAAGAATTACAAGATGTCAATAGTGGATGTGTCTAAATTTTCTTCGTCCAGTTCAAGAAAATCCATGCCCCAACTGCCCCAACTAGCGCGCCGATCATGTCGATCATTGTGTCTGCAACGCCCCAATCGATGACACGCTGCATGTCAGTTCCAAGAGTTTGGTCGATGGTGAACTCGTAGATTTCCCAGGTCACAGCTATCAACGCGGCAATCCCAACGTAGAACATAAATTTGATCAACGGCCTTTGTTTGGCGATTTCCTTACCCCAGAATTCACGAACTGCAAAAACTGTCAAGACGCCAGAGAAAACATGTACCACTTTGTCGTAAACCGGCCCCATATTATAAACCATCAATCCGGTACCGATAATTGCCGACAATAATAAAAAGAACAGATAGGCTAATTCTAGCATGTTACTTATCTTGCGCTTCATCAAATGCCCCAGCATATCGACCAGGAAAACAAGAGGGATCATCGAAAGCACCCCGGCTAGTCCGACAGCATCGCGACTACCTAGTTGATTCGCGAAAATAATTAGTATAATGACAACTAATGCGATCTTCAACAGAAAGATGTTCTTGTCGGATTTCATAGACTTTGTGATTCCCTCCCTATAAATCCTTGGTGCGCGCGAGAGGACTTGAACCTCCACGCCCGAAGGCACATGCTCCTAAGGCATGCGTGTATACCAATTTCACCACGCGCGCGTAATCTAATTGTAAACCTTACCGATTATGTGCCAAGGCACATGCTCAATTGATCCTAATGCATGCGTGTATACCAATTTCACCACGCGCGCATACCCCAAATTATACCATACCTAGAAAGCAGGGTCTGCGCTTCTTCGAGGCTAACGGTCTAGTTGATAGATCGCCAGACTCGCTTCTCCGTAACTACGTTTGTCCACCACAACAACTCCATTCGGGTTCGGCGCAGTCTCCCTGCTCATATACGATAATATCATAAGCCCGTTCGGATTCAAATAGTTAAGCAGTTTGAAAGCTGTGGAAAACTGCGGGTCGTGATATGGCGGATCAGCAAAGATTATGTCGTACTTAACATTTTCAACGGTTTTTGTCCAGTTTCCTACCCCTGTTTTGAAAAGTTTCGTCCGATCCGCAACATTTAATGTTGTAATATTATCAACGATGACTTTTTGGGCGCGTTTGTCCTGCTCGATAAAATCTACCGACGAGGCGCCGCGCGATAAAGCCTCGAAGCCCAAGGCGCCAGTCCCGGCAAAAGCATCCAGGACTTTCGCCCCCGTTAAAACTCCGCGGGACTCTAGAGTATTAAAAAATCCACTCCGGGGACGATCACCCATCGGATGCGTTGCCCGACCAGTGTCAGCACTGATGAAACGGCCGCCGAATTCTCCGGCGATTATTCTAAGCCGCGCCAACGTAACATTCCCGACAATTTAAAATCATGTGGTAATAACCTCGATGTTGTAACCGATAAACAAGCCTGTTTCGACTACGCCGACGATATTCTTTAGCTTTTTATCCAGATCGGCGTCTATGACGGGAAACCTCACGTCAAGAATCAAGTTTCCGTGCTCCGTGATAACAGGACCGTCCTTGCCCTGGGCCAATCTCAGCACCATCGATGTCGCACCCATGTTGCCGAGTTGCTCTCTGACCATGTTTATACTTTCCGGTACGCACTCAACTGGAACCGCAAAATTTTCACCCAAATCCTTAACGAATTTGCTGCTGTCAACCAAAATGTAAGTTTTTTCCGAGCAGGACATGATCATTTTCTCTTTAAACAAACCGCCGCCGCGACCTTTAATCAGCCAGTTCTGGTCGTTGACTTCGTCGGCGCCGTCATATCCCCAGTCAGGTTTCATATCTTTCAAGGTCGTGACCGGGATTCCCAATTCAAGACATGTTAATTCAATCTCGTACGCCGCCGGGATAACCTGAACCCTTAGATTCTCATTTTTTATCCTCTCTGCTATCGCCAAGGTTGATAGATACGATGTCGAGCCCGTACCAACTCCGATAACATCGCCGTCTTTGACTTTTTGTGCGATTTTTTGCGCGATCTGCTCTTTAGCGGCGCGGTTGATTATTTCATTGTTCCACTCAACTCTTTGTGCTATATCTGCTGGCCATTTCATAAAGTCCCCTCCTTATGCATAAGCAATTGTATCACGAATTTTCTCTAGCTGCCCAGGCGCAATAGTACCAACTGAGCAGCACGGTGTGAATTATCACCGGCATCAGCTCGTTTTTTGTCAGCTTCGCCAGTCGCGGTGTCCACGAAGTTTGCAGGAATTCGTCAAACATGTGCATTGAATAAATTTCACGAATTATGTCAAGGTAGAACGGCGTAATTCCACCAGCTCGTTGGACCCTTAATCGGTCGTCGCGCGATAATTTGACATCGGTAAAACGCATCGACGCCGTGATTGTCGCCACGCCCCATTCAAAAAAGCTGTGTGCCGTCAACAAGCCGTCTTTTAGATTCCAGTATTCCCAGTTGTTGGTCAGTTTTTTGCGGACGGTTTCGCCTGGCATGATGACTTTTTTTGCCAGAGTCGTCCGCGTTGCCAGACTCTCGCCGCGGATTTCTTCCATCTTTGCTTCGTAAGGATAGTGGTGCGCCGGTGTCAGACCATCGACAAGAGCGTGCGACAACCAGGCAGCCTCAAAAGCAGCTTTTTCGCGATTGTTGTCGCGCAGCGCCTTTATCAGATTTTGCTCGCCGCTTTGAATCAGTTCAAGGATTTGGCGATCGTTTGGATCGGCTGGATTGATGAAATGCCAAGGTTCGTCTTTGGCCGGTGATTTTTTCTTGATGCCATCGGGACCGTTCAGGCCCTCGAATTTGATGATTTCGCGCGAGGTCGGGAAAAAGGAGGTTTTCATGGCTTTTCGCAGTTTGCGGCGAGAAGTCTTCGTCTTGTCACCCTGAGCTTGCCGAAGGGTCTCATCAGGGAGTCTTTTCTCCTCGTTCTGCGTAGATTCCTCGGCAGGCTCGGAATGACGGTCATTACTGTCCAAACTAACCCGCGGTAAATACTGCTGCAATTTGCGCCGCGCCACGCGATCGATTTTCTGATGCGTGCCGATGATTTTGCCGCTACCGCGACGGATGGTTGTGCCGGAATACATTAATCTAATTTGTCTTCTGTTGTCTCTTGACTGGCTGTGGGTTTTTCAACTGGCATAGGAGGCGGAACATTAAAGGCGTTTTTCGCAGGAAGTTCATGCGTTTCTTTAATAACACCGCCTCTTCCCTCTTGCGATTGATCATTATCAACTGTTACGGCTGGTTGTTGAACTGGTCCTTTACTTTGCTCGTCGTTCATACGCCACCTCCTAAACTAATGAAAATATTAACAGTATTATAAAGCATATTACACCGGCTGTAAACGTCGCAAAGGCTAATACATTCAAAAGAGTAATCAGTCTGCTCCAGCTAGTTTTATATGAATCAATTTTTCCACTACTCAGATTGTCCATTATTTCTCCGAGACTTTTCCTGGTGGCAAAAAATCCTGCGTATTGGATAAAGGTACTAATGCCGAACAAGAGGATAATCGCCAGCGCAAGCCAAAAGTTATGCTTAAGGATGCTTATCCCCAGAGTCGATATAACTGCGAAGAATCCAATGGTCAGCTGCATCAGAGTTTTGTCGCGCGAAATGTCGTTCTCAATAGCCAGCCGCCTGATCATTTCGTATTCACTATTGATATCCTTTGTCATACTATCCTCTTTAGTTCAAAGTAGTTAATCGCTGATATTTACTAACCTCACGGGCTAATTCTTGGTATTTTAACAGAGTTTCGGGATTCTGGCCAATTTCGTTCGCAAAATTGGTTGCAGCCGCGGCTGCGCGTTTGATAAGTTTGGTATCGGCCAGGTTGGCGATCTGCAAATTCAGCTGGCCGTGTTGGGCTGTGCCGTAAATCTCGCCTGCGCCGCGTAATTTCAGGTCGACTTCGGCTAAGTAGAAACCATCGTTGCTGCGCTCGATTTCGCGTAATCTTTGCGTTGGGGCCGAAGAATCGGACATGACTAAATAGCAAAAGGATCGATGCGCGCCACGGCCAACGCGACCGCGTAATTGATGAAGTTGGCTCAGGCCGAATTGGTCAGCGTTTTCGATGACGATGACGCTGGCGTTTGGCACGTCGACGCCGACTTCGACCACAGTTGTGGCGACGAGGATCTGGGTTTCGTTGGCAGCGAATTCGCGCATGATTTTTTCTTTTGTCTCGGCGGGTTGCTGACCGTGCAGGACGCCGATTTGGTGTTTTTTGAAGTTCTTATCGCTGGCGATTTTCTTGTACAGATTCGCTACGTTTTCCTTTTCAGATTTCTCAGAATTTTCGATCAAGGTCGCGATGAAGTAAACTTGCCGACCGTTTTCTAATTCTCCGGCAATTTTGTTAAGCATTGTTGCACGCGAAACCGGCGAAACGATCTGGGTTTTGATCGGTTGGCGGCCTTTGGGCAATTCGTTTAGGATGGAGATATCCAGGTCACCAAAGACGGTTAATTGCAAAGAGCGCGGGATCGGCGTGGCAGTCATGGATAACAAATGTGGTAAAAAGTCGTCGTGCGATTTAGCCAGCAATTCCTGGCGTTGCTTAACACCGAACCTGTGCTGCTCGTCGATAACAGCAAAGCCAAGTTTGTGGAATTTCACCGCCGTTTGAAACAGCGCGTGCGTGCCAACAACGATCTGTGCCGAACCGTTTTCAATTTGTTTAAGAAGTTCTTGTCGTGTTTTGCCTTTGACTGAGCCGGTTAATAATGCGACGTTGATTTTGAATGGCGTCAAGAGATCGGCCAGTGTTTTAGCATGCTGCGCGGCCAATATTTCAGTTGGCGCCATGACGGCGGTTTGATGGCCAGCGCGCGCCGCAACAAATGCCGATAAACCAGCGACGATGGTTTTACCTGATCCGACGTCGCCTTGGAGGAGGCGGTTCATGGGAGG
>WRLL01000010.1 GCA_009777625.1 Candidatus Saccharimonadota bacterium | reverse complement strand
ATGCTTTTCCCGCACCAGGGCAAATTCGACTGCCGCCAATGCCAGCGACGCATTATGTGATTGAAATTTAGGCAGTCCAGCAAAAGATTTCTCGGGAACAATATTCAGCGATGCCTGATTTTTCTCACAGGCAGCGCAAACTACCGCCATGATTTCTTCGCTTTGCCGATGCATAAAGACCTCGTTACCGTGATGGATTATACCAGCTTTTTGATATGTAATCTCTGGTATGGTGTCGCCCAGGATCTTAGTATGATCCAGCCCTATGTCAGTAATAACACAGATCTTGTCAGAACGAGTAGCGACATTTGACGCATCATGCAAACCGCCCATTGCCGTCTCTAGAACCAGCCAATCCAGTTTTTTCTCACGCGCCATCCAGAAAAGAAACCCGAAGAAAAATTCCGCGTAAGACAACTTGATGCCGCCAGATTTCAGCAGCGCAAGATATTCGCGAACTTGGCGATCATAAGTCCCCCATGGCGAAACTTGCAGATTTATCATCGAGCGCTCGCGTTCGTCAACAGCGTGCGGCGAGACATTCAGGCCGACCCTTTGGCCGCTAGCTTGCAATAATGATGCCGCAAAATAGGCTGTCGACGTTTTGCCGCTAGTACCGGCGATATGCAAAATTTTGATATCATTTTGCGGATTGCCGAGAAAGTCCATGGCGCCTGCCATGCGGACCAGCTTTTGATCGCCCTTAACAAACAGATCGGTCGCAGCGACGTAGGCATTTATTTCGTCCAGTATTTTTTTCATTTCTCAGTTTTTTCAGTTTCCTTGGGCCCTGCAGATTCTTTTAATTCTTTGGGATTTTCTTTTCTTTTGCGCAAGAAGGCCACGCCCGCGTAAACCAACGGTGTGCTAATGACGGACATAATGCATTTGGCGATCCAATACGGGATAATGACGCCGATTAACCAAACCACGTTGTTTTCGAAGCCTTGCGTGAACACGCCGTAATGCGCGATCGTCAGGAATATCGCCGTGTCAAAAAGCATACTAATAAAGTTCGACACATTGTTGCGCAGCCACAGGTATTTGCCTTTGAATAGTTTTTTCATTTTAGAAAAGACGTAAACATCCAGCAATCCTGACACTGTAAAGGCCGTGATCGAAGCCAACGCAAATCGTACGCTAATTCCGAAAACTTGGCTGTAGGCATCGTTCATAAATTCGAATCGCGCCGCGTGCGGCATAGCCAGCGCCGCCCAAATGAACAATACCAACAGAACCTGAACGATGACACCGAGGTAAATCATCTGCCGTGCCCGTTGTCGACCGTAGATTTCGTTGACCGCGTCAGTCAGCGTGAACATCAGCGGCATCAGGATGATCGCCACCGAAACGTTGAATTTCAGCCAGCCGATTTCGCCGAGAGGCATGACTTTCATGCCCATTAGCGCTGCCACGATCACGCCAAAAATGTAGAGGGCTATAATTAGATCAAGATGATTAATTTTTAATAACTTCATAAATTCCTTTCTTGTTACAAATAATGTACTACAGCGAAGGAATTATATAAAGCTTGACCAAGTTGTCAAACGTTTCGACGCAATCATGGCTTTTCTCCTCTGGCTTTTCGAGCTAATTTGGCTTTTGCGGCGCTCTCGTTTTTGGCCACGCGGGTTTTCAGAATGCGTTTGATAATATCGGCTGGAATTGATTGGTCGAATTGGATTTGGATAGTTTTTTTGCCAACTTTGTAGCCTTTTTCGGCTAATTCATTTCTCTCTTCTTTTGATAAATCAAGGATTTCAGTAAATCCAAAACTGACATGGTTTGTAAAGGTTGCATAACCACCTAACGCACCGTGGTATCTGTAAAAAGGCACGCCCCAAGCGATTTTTTCCTCCGTCTTTGGCACAGTCGAACGAATCAGCGCACGCAGTTCACTCAGTTTTGGCTGTGCCGGTTTTGGACTGCTCGCGATGTAATCGTCGACTGTTTTGGCTTTATATACTCTCATAATAAATCTGGTGCGGGCGGAGAGAGTCGAACTCTCGTCACAAGTTTGGAAAACTTGGATATTAACCGCTATACGACGCCCGCGTTAGAAATATTATAGCACAGGCTTTGTCATCCTGAACTTGTTTCAGGATCCAATGTATAATCGACTGGATTCCGGATCAAGTCCGGAATGACATCGCAATAAAAGTCACCTCGTTAACACTTGAGCCAACAACGCCATGCGAATTTTGACGCCATTGTGCGCCTGTTCGAAATATATGGCTCGTGGATCGTCGTCTCCCTCGGGGGCGATTTCTTTGATACGCGGCAGGGGATGCAACAGATAAGTTTCCGGCGAAAACTGGCTCATAACCTTTTTGTCGATGATGTATTCTTTGATCTTTTCGGCGCCGGATTCTAATCGTTCCAGCTGGGTGCGTGTATGGTAAATTATGTCCAGATCGGCCGGTAAATCGGTAAATTCTGAACATGGAATATATTTGGTGTCATGTTCTTTCATGAAGTCAACGTAGCTTTGTGGTAATTTTAATAATTTGTGACTTAGGCCGTAAATCGTTACACTGTCGTAAAGCGACAATAGCTTGACCAAGGAGTGCACGGTACGGCCCTTTAGTAAATCGCCGGAAATTGCGACTTTCAGGCCATTAAAATCGCCCTTTTTCTGGCGGATCGTATACATGTCGAGCAGCGCCTGCGTCGGGTGTTCGCCACTGCCGGCGCCGGCGTTGAGGATCGGCACGCTGGATACGCTGGCTGCAATTTCGGCTGAATCGACGTCAGAATGGCGCATGACGATAGCGTCAGCGTAACCGTTTACGACACGGATCGTGTCCTGCAAGGTTTCGCCCTTGACGGCCGAGGAAACTTCGCGGGCGTTTTCGGTACTGATGACGCTGGCGCCGAGGCGGCAGGCAGCCGATTCGAACGATAGTCGTGTGCGTGTGCTGGGTTCGTAAAAGAGCGTAGAGACGATTTTCCCGTCTAGCATTTTCGCGTATTTCGCCGGATTTGCAATAATATCATCTGTCAATAAAAATAAATCCTCGAGGCTTTCGCGCGAGAACTGATCCGTACTTATGATGTTTTTTGGAGTTTTTCTAGTCACACCTTCCTCCTTTTCTTTATAATATCCTGGTAAATTATACGCCTATCCTTAGGATTTGCAAGAGGAGGTGCTCAAGCTTGATATTTCGCACCAAAATATAGTGGCTCACCACCGACAAATTCGACTTGGCTGTCGTCGGAAATTATAGCTTGCTCGTCAGCGATGCCGAAGACAGGAAATTCTTCGTTCTTAAGAAGCGGTGTGATGATTTCTGCTTTACGGCGCGGACGATCACCACGACCGAAATGCGGAATTATTTGAAAGTCAGCAAGTGCCAACGTCGGAATTGCTGTGTATTTCTTGCCGTCACCATATTGATCATCCCAATACTCAGGATTCTGAATTTGCTGGCCAAGGACCGCCGCACCAGCCGAAGTGCCCATGATAACCTTGGTCCCAGCTAAATCCTTTAGCAATTTATCAAAGCCAGTTTTCTGAAACAAGGACGGTAAAGCTGCTGACGCGCCACTGCCGCCAACCAAGTAAATCAGGTCGGTAAATTCCAAGCGCTTTCTAACTTCGTCGATATCGTCATAAGCCCGCAGACTAACCAGCGAAATCGTGCCGCCGACATTCTGGCTGATCAGGCCGAGTTCACGAATCAGCCATCGCATATCTTGCGACGGTGCGATGCCAATGTAGGCTTCGTTGATTATAGCAACGTTGATCTGGTCAAGCGGTTTGCCGACGAGCTGGGCTGCAGCGTTGGCGATTTCGGGCGTAGTGAACCCTTGCGAGGCGAGGATTAATTTCATGGGTCTATCTTAACATAACCCCCCCCCGATAATGCAAGGGATAATTTTGCGCTGAGACTGGATTATTGCCCAGACCGCCACTAGCCTGCAAATCCTGCAAAGAAATCCGTAGCCCCGCACCCGCGACCAACTCACCTGTCAGCATTTTTTCGGCCACAATATTTTCGACAGTTTTTTGCACAACGCGACGCATTGGTCGGGCACCCAATCGCGGATCGTAACCAGCGTCAACCAAGGCGCGTTTGGCGTCGTCATCAACAATCACAGTGATTTTTTGTAGCGCCAGATTTTTGTTAACACCAGCCAGAATTAGGTCGACGACTTGCAATAATTCTTCTTTCGTTAAGGGTCGAAAGACGACAATTTCATCAAAGCGGTTCAAGAATTCGGGACGGAATTCCTGGCGTTCGATGAGTTCGTTGGTGAATTGTTCCTGGAATTGATCCAACTGGTAACCGGCGTCGATGTACTGGCGGATCCGGTCGGCGCCGGCGTTGGATGTCGCGATCAGGATCGTGTCGCGGAAGGAAATCTCGCGGTTGTTGATGTCTCTTAAAATTCCTTCGTCCAAGACCTGTAGCAGAGTTGTCAGGACGTTCGGATGTGCTTTTTCGATTTCGTCCAGCAACACGACTGAAAACGGATTTTTCTGAACTTGGGCCGACAAGGAATTCGCGTCGGTCGCGCCGTCGGCAATCAGGCGTGCGACGTCTTCGGAACGAACATATTCGTTCAGGTCGATGCGGACTATATCGTTTTCGCCGCCGAAATAGACGGATGCCAGACTTTTCGCCAGTTCAGTTTTACCGACACCAGTCGGGCCGAGGAATAGGAACGTGCCGATTGGCCTACTTTCGTTTCGGACGCCAGCACGTGCGCGTCGCAGTGCTGATGCAACCGCCTGCACGGCCGCGGTTTGGTTGATCATTCTTTCGTGGATTAAGTTTTCCAAGTTCAACAATTTGTCGCGCTCGGCTTCGTCGCCAGCGTTGACTGAACCGCCGACTTTCACGCCGAGAGTTGATTCGATTGAGTCGCGGACACTTTGGGCTGTAACTAGTCCGCCTTCAGCTTTACCGGCAGCAGATTCCAGCAATTGGATTGACTTCTGTGGCTGCGAAATATCCTGGACGTAGCGTTCGGACAGGCGATATGCCTCTGTTAATGCTTGATACATGAAGGTAACTTTTCGCTGGAATTCCAGCTGGATGATTTGATCCTCGAGGATCCGCATGGTGTCGTTTTGGTCGGGCGAGTTGACTTGTAAGCGATTTAGTGACGCAGCCAATGCTGGCTTGGCTTGAGAAATTTCCAAGAACTTTTGTTCGTCCAGCGCCAGAATCAACCGCAAGCCGCCGCCTTCCAAAACCGGTTGTAGGATGTTGCTGATGTCGACCGAGCCGGTCGCGTCTTCGAAAAAGAGTTGCGCGTTGTCGAGAAAGAGGATGATATTTTTGGCCTTGTAGGCTTCGACCAGCAGCTGATTAATTAAGCCTTCGATCTGGCCACGCTGGTTGGCAGCCGAGATCAGCGCCGCCGCATCGAGGGCGAAGACCTGTCGAAATTGCAGATTGTCGGGGATGTGCGCCGCGCCGTCCATTAATCTTTCCGCAAAGCTTTCAACAACGGTTGATTTGCCCGATCCCAAAGGTCCAATCAGTGCCACATTCTGCCGCCCGCCACTACCGAAATTGCTAATCATCTGATCGATCAATTCCTCGTGCGTTTCCAGGTGAGTATGCAGACTGCGACTGCGTGCGTAACGCGCTGACAGATTGACGCCGAATTTTTCCAGCGTCGGGATATAGCCAAACGACCAGTCGCGCGCGATGCCGCCGGTCATTTTGGGCGCGCTGTGCCGATTGATCAACGAGTTCAGGTGGGCAAACCAATCAGCGCCGCGCAGCATGTCGTCTTCGTCCAGATGGAGGGTATTGAGGATTTGTTTGACTTTCGGTTCGACGCGGGCGAGGGCGGCGGTGACTGTCGCCGCAGACAAGGTTTCCGGCTGATCAGGCAGACGGGCGTGAATCGACAGAGCTTCCTGCCAGATTTTGTCGGCGTCGGTTGGTTCGGGGCTGGTTAACTCTGGCAGATATTGCGCTGAAACGCCGAAACGCGCGTAGAAAAACCGCCCGCCGTTGGTCTGCATGACGGCCGAGGCCAGATTGCGCGGGCTAGGATTTTGCGGCAACGCGCCGAGCAGATCGCCAGCCAAAATATCGGTCAAGTTGCGTGGATTTTTGGCCGGTGGCAATTTGTCCAGATCGTGCTTTTTCCAGAGATGAAACATCAGTGGCCATGCAGCCAGCGACAGGATCAGCCAGCCGATGGCTTGCGATACGACCAGTAGCGCCGCGCCACCGAGCAACAAAATGACGATGGAAAGAATCGCCAACATGTCAAAAATCTTGCCAAACTTAGCGTTAAAGCGAGCTTTGGCGGCACGCATGGCGCGGTAGTTTAGATTAGCTTCCATGGCGCCCCCACGCTGAACATTAGGATCGCGCCGCCCAACGGCAAAAACAGCAGGATCGGCCAGATGATTAAGCGGATCAAACTGAGAATAAGTACAGCCAGCAACGTCAGACCGCCGAAAATTATCATGAAAATCCGCAAAATACCGCCGATAATGCGACTGAACATGCGATCACCCCAAGCACGAAATTTCGACGCGATGTCCTGTCCACCCGCATCAGCCGAAATCTGGCGAAACGGTGCAAAAAGAGTTTTCAGCAGCAGCGGAATCGAAAAGAAATCGTTGACCTGCGCCAGCGTGCCGCTGACGCGCGACACTTGCCCGCGCCAGCCAGCGCCGTACCACCACGAGAAAAATCCCACCATGAGCATGGTTTAATTATAGCATAGTCAGAATCTGTTACCAACAAAAAAGCGCCGTCAATAACGGCGCAAAAAGTTCATCGGATACTCCTTTGACTGTAGAAACACCACTGCCCGGTCTTCCGATATCTCTATGGTATCACATTTCCTTAATGATTTCAAGTACCTTCTCGGTTTTGGAAATAAATATCACACGCTTAATACGACGTCGTTTTTGCAGCTCACGTAATATTTCTTTTCGCAAGAAATCGTCGCTTAATTTTGTACGCCGTCCATCGAAGATCATTTCGCTCACAAGTTGTCGACTGGCGCGATCTATTTGATGTCGTACGGTAGATTTCTGCGAGTTGCCTTCTGGACTTTTGATTTCTATTACTCTTCCGTTCATTACCATATCCGGTGTTTTACGCTTGTAATCATCAAGTGGATCAATAAATTGAACGACTGACTTGAAATGCTTTGCCACTATTTCCGCAGCCGACACCTCGTGAGTCTGTGGCGAATTTTTCATATCATCGGGAACGATAACCTGCCATTTAATTTTTTTCTGCGCCATCTTCCACCACCTTTTTTGATTTTTTAGTCCGTCGCGTAGCAGATATCTTCTGCGAGAATTTATCACTGATTGCAACTTTTGCAGCATTTGTGTAAATATAAACACCCTTGTCAATCTCATCCAACCAGCCATTCCTTATAGCAGTCGCCATATCGCGCGAGAGATTCTTTGGTGTAGTCTCGCGAACCCGCTGAAACATCGGCTTAATCTCATCAGCCGTAAAGCTATCTTTACCATCATTGTCATGTAGAAATTTTGCGAAGACCACAATACGTTCAGGATTAGTTTTGGCATTTGCTTCATCGATAGCTTCTCTTGGAGTCTGTTTTAGCGTCCCATCCACTGCGTCCGCTGATATTTGCACAGGAATATCCGGTTGCACAAGGTTAGATGTCAAGATAGCTTCATTCTGCTTGTTCGATGAGTCAATAAACGCAATAATTTGCGCTGCCTGATTTAATGATATTGAGTCATTGAACGTGATCATCTTTCCGCTCAGTGATATATTCACTTCACTCATAATTTCCCTCCTTTCATAATTACTTGAAATCATGATTGTATAGACATGGTATCAAACCATTACATTGTTGTCAACTCAAAGTTATTTGTAATTTACAGATTACCATAACGCTTATGATTACTACTTTTTATAATATTTGTCGCAAGTAAGTACCGGTATAAGATTTCCTCTCCCCAGCAATCTCCTCCGGCACCCCACTAGCCACAACATACCCACCATTCAACCCTCCGTCCGGCCCTAGGTCGATGATGTGGTCGGCCGACTTCACAATGTCGAGGTTGTGTTCGATAATGATCATCGAATTGCCGGCGTTGACCAGCGCGTTCAGCACCGCCAGTAATCGTTTGACGTCGTCGGCGTGCAGTCCCGTGGTCGGTTCGTCCAGGATGTACAAAGTTTTGCCCGTCGCGCGGCGCGATAATTCCGTGGCCAGTTTGATGCGCTGGGCTTCGCCGCCGGAAAATGTCGTGGCTGGTTGGCCGAGCGTGATGTAGCCCAGGCCGACCTCGACCAGGGTCTGCAATTTCCGCGCCACGGCCGGCACGTTTTGGAAGAATTCCGCCGCTTCGTCGACCGTCATGTTCAGCACCTGGCTGATGTCGCGGCCGCGCCATTTGATTTCCAGCGCCTCGCGGTTGTAGCGTTTGCCGTGGCATTCTTCGCAGGTGACGTAGACGTCCGGCAGGAAGTGCATTTCGATTTTGATGACGCCGTCGCCCTGGCAGTTTTCGCAGCGGCCGCCTCTTACATTAAAACTGAAACGTCCGGCTTTGTAGCCGCGGATATTTGCTTCGGGCGTGGCCGCGAACAATTCGCGAATCGGCGTGAAAATTCCCGTGTAGGTCGCCGGGTTCGAGCGCGGCGTGCGGCCGATTGGGCTTTGGTCGATGACTATGATTTTGTCCAGGTGTTCGATGCCTTCGATGTTCTCGTGAGCACCGGCGACGGTTTGGGCGCGGTTCAATCGCGCCGCTAATTCCTTGGCCAAAATGTCGTTGACCAAGGTCGATTTGCCCGAACCGCTGACGCCGCTGACGACGTTCAGCACGCCGAGCGGAAATTCGACGTCGATGTTTTTCAAGTTGTGTTCTTTTGCGCCGCGAATGATTAGTTTTCTTTTGGCGTCGATTGGGCGGCGCTTCTTTGGCGTGGCGATCTTTTTCTTACCTGACAAATATTGGCCAGTGATCGAATCGGGATTTTTGGCGACTTCGGCTGGCGTGCCCGCCGCGACGACTTGGCCACCGTTTAAGCCCGCGCCTGGACCGATGTCGATCAGGTAGTCCGATTCGCGAATTGTGTCTTCGTCGTGTTCGACGACCAAAACTGTATTTCCTAAATCTCTTAAGTGTTTCAGAGTGGCAATCAGGCGATCGTTGTCGCGCTGGTGCAGGCCGATCGACGGCTCGTCAAGGACGTACAAGACGCCCTCTAGGCCGCTGCCGATTTGCGTGGCCAGGCGGATTCTTTGCGCTTCACCGCCAGACAAAGTGTTAGCGGCACGACCGAGTTCCAAATAGCTCAAACCGACGTCGTTCATGAAACCGAGTCGGGCGACGATTTCCTTGAAAATCTGGTGGGCGATTTTTAGTTCATTGTCGGACAATTGGATTTTGTTTTGGAATAAGTCCAGCGCGTCATCAACGCCGAGGTTGGAAATGTCGACAATACTTAAACCCTGAATTGTAACGGCTTGGACGACCGGTTTCAATCGCGAACCGTGGCAGGTTGTGCATTCGCGTTCGCGCATGAATCGTTCGATGTCTTTTCGCATAAAGTCGGAATCGGTTTCTTTCCATCTTCTTTCTAAGTTCGGAATGACGCCTTCGTAGGTCGTGTCATAAGTCCGGCCGTTGTCGCCCCATTTGGCGTGAGAACCGATTTGAATCGTATAAGTTTGATCGCCCGTGCCGTATAAAATTTTCTGCACCGCGTCGTCGGATAATTCTTTGACAGAAACCTTTAAGGAAAAACCATGCGCTTCGCCAACCTTAGCCAACTTTTTCATCCACCAGGCGTCGGTGTTGACGCGGTTGAACGGCCGGATCGCGCCCTCGGCGATCGTCAAGTTCGGGTTCAGCGCCAGATCGGGATCGACTTCTAATCGTGAGCCTAAACCCGTGCAAGTCGGACAGGCTCCAAACGGCGCGTTGAAACTGAACAATCGCGGCTCTAATTCCGGAATCAATTCGTCGGGATGCTCGAGACAAGCGTAACGTTGGGAATAAATTTTGACTTCGTCATTCGACGAATCTTTTTGACTGGATTCCGGATCAAGTCCGGAATGACGCGCAGTAGAGTTGTCGCCGACGATCACAACCTCGACCGTGCCGCCGCCGATTTCCAGCGCCGACTCGACCGACTGAGTTATGCGACTGATGGCGTCAGGCGCGATCACCAGCCGATCGACGATCAGCTCGATATCGTGTTTGTACTGCTTGTCCAGTTCCGGCCACTCGTCCAGCGCGTAAATCACGCTGTCGACGCGGGCGCGGGCGAAACCTTTGGTCATGAACTGGTCGGGAATGTGGGCGAACTCGCCTTTCTTTTGCTTGGCCAGGGGTGCGCCGATGTAAACGCGCTGGCCGTCCAGCTGCATGATTTCGTCGATGATGGCTTGCGGCGTGCGGCGATGAACTTCGCGGCCGCAGATCGGACAGTGCGGAATGCCGATTCGCGCGTAAAGCAAACGTAAATAATCGTAAATTTCTGTAACCGTCGCAACGGTCGAACGCGGATTTCTTGAGGCGGATTTTTGGTCTATCGAGATTGCTGGGCTGAGGCCGGTGATTTTGTCGACATCGGGCTTTTCCATTAGGCCAAGGAATTGTCGGGCGTAAGAACTAAGCGATTCGACGTAGCGGCGCTGGCCCTCGGCATAAATCGTATCAAACGCCAAACTGGATTTGCCCGAGCCGGACAAACCTGTGATGACGACCAGTTTGTCGCGCGGGATCTCGACATCGATGTTTTTGAGGTTGTGCTCTCGCGCGCCGGTAACTGTGATGCTCTCTGACATAACCGGTCTATTATACGCTTTTTCGGGGGAAAAGTCCAGTGGAACATGGTCGTTTTTGTCTTGTTTCGCCTGCCTAAATGTGCAATAATAAAGTGTATGAATTTAGATGGTAAGGATTTGAAGAAGATCGAGCAGATCAGTCACAAAGTAACAGACAACGCCCTGGAAACTAAAGGTCGTCAGATGATGCGCGAGGTTGCCGCCGATGTCTTCACAGAAGGCTATAACAAATTGATTAAACCGCAGTTCGACGACTTGAATAAAAAATTCAACGAGATAGATAAAAAACAGGACAAAATTCTGAATATCCTCGACGGTTTGGCTTCAGATTATCAGGCTGTCAGAGAGGAAGAAGCCGCAGGCGCAGTCGTCCTGTCCAGCCATACCACTAAACTGCAGGAGCAATCTGATCAACTAAGTGATCACGAAACCCGGATCAGCCAGTTGGAAGTTGTGCAGGCCGAAGCGGCATAAGGTAAGACGATTATGAATGATTTACCAAAACTTGCCCTCGGCACGTGGCTGATGGGCGGAATGAAAGACCCCGATCCTAACAACGATGACGCCGGCGACATCGCAGTCATCCGTCTGGCATTGGACAATGGCATTACGCTGATCGACACCGCACAAAATTACGCAGCCGGTAAGGCCGAAGAATTGGTCGGTCAAGCTATCAAAGGCCGCCTGCGAGATAGTTTCCAAATCCTTACTAAACAAGATACAGAAAAGTTAAGCTATCAAGAAGTAGTTGACGGTTGTCGCGCTAGCCTTGATCGACTAGGCGTAGATTTCGTCGACTATTTTGTCTGCCACGCGCCGAACGCCGATTTCGACATGCGCGGTTTTTTCCGGGCTGCCAATCAACTTTATAAGGACGGTTCGATTCGCAACGTCGGTGTTAGCAATTTTGGAATCAAGTCTTTGCAAATCGCGCTTGATACATCGGATTTGCCAATCAGCCTGAATCAAGTCAGTTTCGCGATGGACGATGACGACATTATCCGCACCGGCACGTATGATTTTTGCGTCAAGAATAACATCCCGATTCAGGCGTTTATGACGCTGGTCAATTGGAAAGAAAACAAGGAGATTATAGGCGTGTTGGAAACTATTGCGCCGAAATACAATTTGACGGTTCAGCAATTGGCCTTGGCGTATATCAATAGTTTCGAGAATATGCATTTTACGATTCGCGCCAGCAGCGTCGAGCATTGGCAACAGATTAAGGATGCGATGAACGCGCGGCTTGAAAGCGGCGACATTGCAACGTTAAAGAAATTGCAACATGGTCGAAAAGGTTTGTTCGGCGAGCTGCTAGAAATATAATTAGTCTTCTGCTGGCATAATCGACTCGGCCCAGAGCTGTAATTCCTCCAATAAGAAAGGATCAATTTCACCGCGTGCCGTGGTGCGATATTTCAGCGCAAAAAATTGCGATTTTTCTGAATCATTGGTGAAGTCAGTTGGGATTTGGTCGGCTGCGATTTGATTCATCCAGAATAAGGTTTGCATGTACAACGGAATTTCGCGTTGCAATTTTTCGGCTTGCCAAGCTTCGTAAAGTTGCTTTTCGTCGGCACTTAAACTCTTTGCGAAATTTCGCGCTTTAAATCGGAGCAATAATTCCGGCAAACGTTCGTCAGTAAAAGTCGGGTGAAAATCCGCCAAATCGTCGGCGCTGGCATTTCGGATAACGCTGACGCGCGCTTTGTCGGCGTCAGGCAGGAACGAATCGTAAAGCTGGCCTTCGACATCTGAACTTTTCGCAAAACCCGGTCGCGAATTCAACGCATCGACGATTCGGTCAATCATTCCGCGATTTTTCTTTAGTGCTCCCAGATTTTTTTCAATCTGTTGTATGTCAATTTTCAAGCGTTTTTGCGCGTCCTCATCCAATGTGCCAAGAGGCGCGACGGCTGGGCAACGATTGTAAGCCATTTCCTTGACGGGCAAAGGTATGAAATCCGGTTTCGTTCGCTCTTCCCATTTGGCGTAAATTTTGGCGTTGATTTCCTTATCCGTCAATTTTGCAAAATCGCTAGGGTCAACGCGTAAATCCCAAACTAAAACCGAGCCCTGATTCTTGCCCGGCGCCAGCGGAAATGCCACTGTGGTTTTCTCAAAATCCGAACTGTAACGACCGCTAGCGTAAACGAACGGCTGCGGGTTTTCTAAATTCACTAATTTTGCAACTTCCTTTTTATCGCGCATTTTCAGCAGGTAATCGAAAATCTGCGGCTGTTTGTCTTTCAACAATTTCGCAACATTGATCAGCGCCTGAACATCAGCCAGCGCGTCGTGCGCATTGACATTTTCAAAGCCGTTTTCGCGCGCCAGATCGACCAGATTGTTGGTCGGGATTTTGACCTTTTTCTTGGTTTTGGGATCGACTTTTTCCGTGAAAGGCCAGTTGATGCCGTTAGGCCGTAATGCTCGTGTCAGCCTCACAACATCGAGTAAATCCCAGCGACTACGATTGTCGCTCCATTGCCATTCATACGGATCGCGGAAATTGCGCCACAATGTATGTCGCATGAATTCGTCGTCAAATCGAACGCTATTGAAACCGACGAAAATCGTGCCGGGAGTGGCGATTTCGTCCATGAAATATTGGGCGAATTCGGCTTCGGTCAGGCCCTCGCTATGAGTTTGCTGCGGCGTGATTTTGGTAACCAAAATCGCTTCGGGCGAGGGCAAAATGTCTTCGGACAACTTAACTAACAGATTGACCGGCTCGCCGATCGGCTGCAAATCCATGTCGGTGCGCTGGCCAGCGAATTGCATAATTCGATCGTGTGCGGCCGAAAAACCGCTGGTTTCGAGGTCGTAGAAAAAGAAGGTTTGGGGTGATTTCACTTTCCTATTTTAGCAGACAAAGCCACCTTAGCGAAATCAGCTACGGTCTTTCGAGCGAATAGCAAATGCTCAAAATATCCGGCGATATGACCTGGGATAATCGACCTGCGAATCCTTGCTTCATCGATTTTTGCCAGATGTCGCGGCACGATGAGGTCAGTAAAAGACAGTAAGACTAGAATACGCTGTTTTTGCACTTCGGTCAGTCTTTCAAGATTCGCTTCGGCCGTCATGACACTATCTTGGAAAATTTGCGACCCATGCGATCGCTTTTTCAGCGAATCGCGCGCAGCCGGTGGATAATTTCCGATGCGTAGGCGACCGCGATCATTGATGAAACAAACGTTTTTATTCTCGTCCGACATCTTTTTAAAAATGTTTAGCGCCAGACTGCCGCCGGCGCTAGAGCCCATTATTGCTAGTTGCCCATTTTTATCATAAATTTCGTTTGCTTTATGCAATATTTTCGCAAATATAAAATCAAAGTCTTCGTCATTATACCAATTCACGTCTTTAGAATAAATGTTAAGGCCAGCGCGTCGCCAGTACTTAACGATCAGCTTTTGAATAATTTTGTTGTGGCCATGACCGAGGCCGTTTAGATGGAGGAGTGGAATGCTGTTCATGACACATTATCCCGCTAAAATCTGATCGCGAACACCGTCCGGCATAGGTTTGCCCTTTGCAGCTGCCATCATTTCGGCAATTTGGTACATGATTTGGCCGGTTTGCGACTGCAGCTCTTCGTTCGACAATTCCTTGCCCTTTAGATCCGCGAAAGAAATCGGCTCGTCAAATTGGATCGTCGCTTCTGCGCCGCGGCCGGCACGATCGAGATATTGCAAAGTCGGCACAATTGTCGCACCGGTGGCAATGGCCAGCCGCACGGCGCCAGTTTTGTAGTGGCCGGTGCCGTAGAATTTTTCGTCGGCTGGCGATTCGTTTTTGACTTCGATTTTTCTATTTGACGGAACTGGTATTGGCCAACCGTTTACCTTTTTGGTACGAGTGCCTTCGGGGTAAATCATGATCAGGCCACCTTCTTTTAACACCTGCTCGGCGGTTTTGAAAGCGTCGGCACCACGCGAACGATCGACTGGAATTTGGCCAGTAAAGCGAAAAATAGCACCTCTAATTCCAGTAAACAATCGGCCGTCAGCTAAGGCACGCGGATAACGATATTTCCGCAATTTTACGTCGTCAATGCGTTTGGCTTTGATAAATAAAGTACCAATTAACAAAGCTGTCGCGGCATTGCTGGGATGATTGCAGACCACGATCAAACCGCGCCGATCGAAATCTGGCAAATCGCCGACGACGGTAAATTTTCGAAATTTAATCTTGGAAAAAATCCACAAGGCCAACGGCACTAGGCGTGGCAGGAATTTGATATCGCGCACGGGGGATTCGTCGTGGTTCGGCATAATAGCTTTAACATTATACTATATAAGAAGTAATATCAGCCCCGCCGTAACACCCAAGACACCAATCCCCTTGGGCCAGGTCAGATTATCCTTAAACAAAATTACGGCAAAAACTGTTACGGCAGCAATCGACGCAGCGTTGATGGCATTAACATACCCGACATTTGGCGCCAAGTTGATGGCCTCGAACTGGCCGAGGTTAAACATCGCCCAGACTATTCCGATACTAAGCAATATCCACAGCCCTTTCGCCGATGTTTGCTTTATCTGGCTAATTTTGACACGATCGATCGCTATGATGCACACCGTAACAATTGTGTACATGTAGATCAAAAATGTTATCGTATCCATGCCGTGCATGAACAGCCACTTGGACGACAGCGACAACATACCCCACGCGAAAAACGCTGCCAGCGACAATAGTATCCACGTCCGGTGTTTGCTTTTCTTTTCGCCTTTACGTGTTACCATGATTGGCACTGAAAAGCCAACAATCAACAGTATTGCCAGTGCTTTTTGCCAAGTAAATTCCTCGCCCCCCCCCATGAATACCACTGCTACTAGAGTTGTGAACAAGACGTAGCTTTTTGATAAGACCAAACTGTAGCCCGGATTCGGCGCCAGGTCAATCGCGCGCAGACTGGATTTGTTGCCAAGATAGGCAAAGACGATCGCGATAATAAATAACAGCGGTAAATGCCACCATTCAATCATGAGTGTTGTGCCTTTTACAATGGCGATAATGATATAGACTACGAGCGGGATGCCGAACATCGCCAAGTTGACTAAGCGATTAGGAATTTTGAGTAAGGACGATTTGCGCACCAACAGATAGTTTATGATTGACGTTATGAACATCATGCTGGCAAAGAAAATCCAGTTCATCTGTCTACTTCCAGCATTGTGAATTCCTGGCCGGCGATTTGAATTATGCTGTCGCCGGTTGCGCCTTGACGGGTCAGTTCGTGCATGATGCCCATTTTTCGCATGATGTCGCGTAGACGGTTTAGACCGTGCGGGTTTTCGAAATCGGTGCGGCGGGCGAATTTCTCGATTTTTGGCCCGGTTACGACAAATACTACCACTTCGTCATCGCGAGGTGATTTATCGCCGTGGCGATCCACGGTGGATTGCTTCGCTTCGCTCGCAATGACAGGGACTTTTTCTACTTGCCAGGCTTCGTCGAGTTGTTTATCAGATAGTGAAATGACGGGAATTTCTAGTTCTTCTTCGGTGATTTCTTCGGCCGTCTGTTTCTTGTGTTCTTCGACTGCAGAGGCCAAAGCACGTAGCACTTCAGTTGTGCCTTTGTGAGCACTGGACGAAATGGCGAAGACCGGGCTGCTGGTTACCTCTGATAACGCGGTCGATTGCATGGCGATGATCTCTTCGTCGTTCAGCGCATCGATTTTGGTCAAGGCGATAATTTCGGGCTTGGCGGCCAGCTCTGGTGAATATTTTTCTAATTCCGTGCGGATTTTTCGGTAAGCGTCAGCCACGTCATCGCTCAACACGTCGATTAAATGCAAAATAACAGAGGTGCGCTCAATGTGTTTCAAGAAAGCGTCGCCGAGGCCTTTGCCTTCGGAGGCGCCTTCGATCAGACCGGGAATGTCGGCGATCAACAGCGATGTTTCGTCGATGTCGGCCACTCCCAAATTCGGCGTCAAGGTTGTAAAAGCATAATCAGCGATTTCTGGCTTGGCGCTGGTGACGACTGACAGAAAGGTTGATTTGCCAGCGTTCGGGAAACCAACTAGACCGACGTCGGCCAGTAGTTTCAGTTCTAGTTTGGCGGCGAATTTCTCGCCCTTTTCACCCAGTTCGGCGACGCGCGGGGTTTGGCGGGTTGACGATTTGAAGTGGGCATTGCCAAAACCGCCATCACCACCATGTGCTACAACAACTTCTTGACCAATTTCTGTTAAGTCGGCGAGGATTTCATCGTCGCGCCGGATGATCGTGCCAACTGGAACCTTAACATATAACGGTTCGCCGCTTCGGCCGCGCCTGTCGCGTTTCGTGCCGGCGCCGCCGTTTTCGGCCTTTAGCTCTGGTTTGTAACGGAAATCTATCAGCGTGTTGACATTTTGGTCGGCCACGAAAATCACGTCGCCACCCCTGCCGCCGTCGCCGCCGTCGGGGCCGCCTTTGTCGATGTACTTCTCTTTGCGGAAGCTGACTGCGCCGTTACCGCCGTCGCCGGCTGAGACTAGGACTTCTGCGTTATCTGCAAACATATCTATATTCTAACATGAAGAGCCTTATGTTGCTATGACCGCAACGCCAACAACAAACTTCCCGCGCCGCGCCAAGCGCCTGTCGCCGGCAGGGCTTGTCGCTGACACTTTCGCCGTCCGAAAGAGTCGCGCGGGAAGTTGTTGCCCGGCGTTGCTCGCCTTACAAAAATCCTAGTGAATATAGTTATAAGCCGAAGGATTGCTAATAGTCCGCGAGGTCACGCGGTTCCAGCCAGCAAAGTTGGCCTCAGAGATCAGGATCGAGCCGTCTGGATAGATCGCCTCGACGATAGCGACGTGGCCAGCACCACCCCAGCCACCGGCGGTTTGCATGATGGCACCGACTGATGGCGTATTGTTTACAACGTAGCGGCGGCCTTCTCTGCCCTGTCCATTGGCAGCGCGAGACGCCCATGTCGAGGCATTGCCCCACATATTATCGACTGGTAACCCCAAGTCTAGTCGACGGTTGTAGGCATACCAAGTGCAGTATCCGTAAGAGTACGTACCACTGTTGTTGCCCGGGCGTGGCCATGTGCCCGACGGGCCGCTGTTGGAACGTCCGGTTGACCCAGTAGAATAAGTCGTCCGCGCCACTACTGGCGCACGGTAACCGGGTCGTTCAGTGTCAGGCAAAACACCGTCAGGTAAAAGAATCTTCGTCCCGGCGGCTGCACTGACACCGTCCAAGTTATTGATGGCCACAGCGCTGTCGACATCTGATTGATACTTGGCAGCAATAGCCGAGAGATTGTCACCGTCCTTGACTTCATATACCACTCCGTCGATCACTGGCACGGTCAAGGTTGAACCAGCCGCTACAGCGTCGCCTGATAGATTATTTGCCCAGCGAACGGTTTGGTCAGACACGCCAAATTTAGCAGCAATAGCACTAGCCGTATCGCCTTCTTGAGCAACGTAAGCGATGATCGGCTCAGGTGCAGCTGTCGGGTCGGCAATCTGAGGCTTGCTGGCGCTGGTAGCGTCCGGCTGCTCCATGGCTACACTGGCACTCAGGGAAACGGATTTGTTGGCCACGCTATCGCTGGCCGACAGGTTAGTCTCTGCAGCAACACTGGCGGCCAAGTTAGCCGACTGGGCTTCTATAGGGGTAACGACAGCTAGCGTCGTACTGCTGGCCGAAGCAATGGCCTGATTAGCAAAACTGCTGACATTCGCGTCTTCCTTTGGCATATTATAGCCAGTTGCCGCTAAAACGACCAAGACTACGAACAGACCGGTGTAAATAGCATAATTGATGCCACGTCGCGAACGTCCGCGGCGTCCTCTGGATTTAGAGGCTAATGATTTGGTGCGCTGTTGCGCTGATAATCTACTCTTCATAAGTGGTTTACAGTACTCCCATAAACGCTGTACATTGTAGCAAAAGCGTTAAAGTATGTCAAGTTTTTCCATCTCTGTTACACCTCTGTTAATCAAAAACATTAACAGAGGTGTAACTTACCTACACGCCTCAGTGCAATACTCAGCCACAGCAGCGTTGTGCTGCTCCTCGGTTCTGGAGAAATGCGTTCGGCCGTCGTCACCAGATACATAGAAGAAGTAGTCGTTTGGTTCTGGATTTGCCACAGCATTCAACGCTGACAGAACTGCATTAGAGATCGGTCCGGGTGGCAATCCACCGTAAATCCGCGTGTTGTAAATTGACGCACACAAACTCGGCGAATCGTAATCGCACAAACCCCGTTTATAAGCATATTTGAATGTTGCATCGGCGCCCAGGGGCATCCCGATGGCCAAACGGTTGAGAAAGACTTGCGCTACGTTGCGCCGATCACTGTCGCTGACAACTTCCTTCTCGATGATCGAGGCCAGCGTTAAGCCTTCGTAAAAGGTGAACCCGCGAGCGGCGTACTTGGCCCGCAGATCGTTCTCGGCAGCGACTTTGCTAAGTTGGTTGAGCGCCTTTTCGATGACGACGTCAAGTTTGTCGTCGGCGTAGATCCGGTAAGTGTCAGGGAAGATGTAGCCTTCTAAACTGGCGTCGGCCGGTTTGTCATTCAGAATGTCGTTGTCATAAGGCCGCGACAACGCCACATCTATCTGAGCATCCGTGTAACCATATTTTTTGAATACATCACGCAACTGGCCTAATGTTTGTCCGGGCGGGATTTGGACGTCGATCTCGGCTGTAACAGCTTGCGTCAACTTCTCGGCGACCTCTGATAAAGAATCGCTGGGGCTTAGCATGTGAGAGCCCGCCTGGATTACGGTGCCATGCAGCCGCACATAGATTTTGAAGGCTAGGGCATTTCGGATAAATTTGGCTTTTTGCAGGCCGGTGGCAATTTGGTCGGTGCTGGCACCAGCGGCAACTTCAAATTGACGCTCGCTGGTGTCATCAGTATTGACGGGCTGAATTGAAGTCTGCCACCAGATAGCAGTCGAGCCGACAGCCAACAATATCACAGCTATTGCGATCAAAAAGGCATTTCGAACTCGGTGACGCAAGCGCTCGGCCTTCTTCTCGGCCGTACGAATCTGTTTCTTTTGCTTTTTGCTAAGTTTTGCGGTTTTTTCCGAATCTATAACGTTTTTCAGATTAAGTTCAACGTAGCTTTTGGCGATTTCGACCGAAGGACGACGGCGGATAGTACGCTGTTTCGATATTGGCGTTTTTGGCGTCGAAGGTTTTGACGCTGGAGGCTCAGGTTTTAACGGTCTCGGTTTAGGCTTGTCCACTGGCCTTTTCCTCCAGAAAATCTTGCAAAATTATGACGGCGGCCTCGGAATCGATAGTGCCATCGCGCAGCATTTTTGGGTCAAATTTCTTGCGCTTTCGCAAGTTCTCCTCTGCCTCGATAGAGGTCAGGCTCTCATCCTGGAAAGCAAATTCAACATCATAATCGGCGTTTATTAAGGCTTGCTGCAAATCGTGCGCGAAGTCGCGGCTGAATTTGCTCTGGAAAGTTTCACCACCCCTATTATCGCGCGGTAAACCGACAACGATCAGATCAGCATCCGTGTTGTCAACTACTTTGATTAAGTTTTCCAGCACCTCATCGTCGTTGAAAACCGCGTCCAGCGGCGAAGCCAACTTTACCTCTGTATCACCGCGCGCTACGCCGATGCGCCGCGCGCCAATGTCCAAACCTAAAATCACCCTGCTGTCACTCATGCCTTATTCATCCACTGCGAAATTAACTGTTAGTCTGTCGGTTTTTGAAACGGAGCCAACCCAGAACGGCGAGAATTTGACTTCTACATCACTGACGCCGTTAATCTTGGTCAAGGTTTCGCGAATCTCGCCCGAACGTTTGCCGACAGCCATTTCCTTGATCTTTTCCTCGTCAAGTTTCGGACCCAATTTCCCTGTTGTCGAAACAACCACGCTAAAGCCACTGCCGGCTGCCTGGAAATTCTTGAACTTGACAGTTTTAAAGCCGTTACTGTAGATTTTCTGACCAGAGCTACCGCCAATTTTGTCATTAAGCTGAGCATTTAGTAGTGCATTCAGATCGTCGTTGCTAACGCCAATCAGCGTATAAGTCACTTCGACCGTCAAAGTCGGCTGTTTGCCTTGAGTGGGTGGGTGATCGACGGCCGGCGCAGAGGTGAACTGGCCATAGTCGACCGTGAAGCTGTCGGTAATAACGGAGGTGTCGTCGCTCATTTGGTTTGTCAACTCTTCTTTGGATTTAGTTTCGTTGAGCTGGTTTTTGAGCTTTTCAGTGGCTAGATCAATGTCGGACTGCTGGACGACCTTGGCGGTTTCTTTGCTACCGCCGGTGAAATCTTTGTCGGCCACTGCATAAACTCTATTCGTAAAGCCCGAGATATTCAGTTGCTTGTCGGCGTCGATGTTATATTCGCTGCCGATGTTGGCCGCGGTGACGCTGACCGGTTTGCTAACGCCAGGCTTCGGATCAGATATGGTTCCGGTAACTTTCGGCACGACAACGTTCTCGTTTAGGACGAAGTACAAATTGCCGCTGGCCAAAGTCGTGCCGGCCGATATGTTGATCGGGTCGAGCGCGTTGGTGTTGTAAATGACGACTTTGCCGGTGGCTTTTTCGCCGATTTCTTTGACACCGGTGGCGGTGAATTCGATCGATTCGTTGTTCTTCTTTTGCTTGATAACCGGACTGATGACGCCGTTTTTGACATCGGTGTTGGCCGAGGACAGCGTGACAGTGGTCGAAATGTCAGAATTGTTGGTTTGGGCCTGAACGGTGATTGTCCCCCGCGGAGCAAAGAAAATCGCCCAGGTTAGAAAAGCAATCAACACAACGCCTAGGCCGCCGAATATAAACAATTTTTTCCTGAATTTGTCAAAGTTCGGCACTTTTTTGCCTTTGACCGGTTTTCGCGGTTGCGGTTCGGGCGGCGCTGGGTCATCGTCTGGCACGCCATCGGCATCGTGGTCATTTCTAATTCGATCGTCGGTTTCGATGGATTTAACAGCGGCCGCGGCGGCTTTATTTTCCTTGTTCCTGATTGGCTCGTCGCCTAACGCCGCCAGTTCGCCGATGCTTAGGTCATTGCCATCAATAATGTCGTTGCCCGGAATCTCGTCAGCGTCGGAAACAGGGATTTCAGCCTGGGCATTAACAGACTTTGCGACAGGGATTTTCAAGCCCGCTGCCAAACCAATCAACGCACGGTCATTGGTAATCAACGTCAATTTTTTACGCGCAGTCTTAGCGGCGCGCTGCAATAATTTCAGATTGACGACGCTCTGCAATGTCCCGGCTCGGCTGGGCGGCACCAGCGCCACAACTGGATTTTCTGACTTTTTCACCTTTTCGATGATCGACGTGATGTCATCTTCGGTGTCGATGTAGATCGTGTCGCGCCCCTGTAGCTTGTCGGGTGCGGAATTGTCGTCAAGTTTGTCCAATTTGGGTTT
The DNA here is from genome assembly GCA_009777625.1 of Candidatus Saccharimonadota bacterium. Lineage (GTDB taxonomy): Bacteria > Patescibacteriota > Saccharimonadia > Saccharimonadales > Saccharimonadaceae > WRLL01. The sequence goes on along the minus strand of WRLL01000010.1, from coordinate 4,257 downwards.
GTCTGAGCCAGACGACTTAACCCTTACCGGTGTCGATTTGTTGTCCATTTTGTCCAATTTACTACTCATATGCGTAAGATTTTGCCTACTTTATCCCTTAGATTATTCGAGGTTTGATCCTGCTGATCCATTGTATCATATCCGACGCGCAGCAGGCCCATGGCAGTAATCATCGTGTGGTCGGTAATATCGCCGGTTTTGTCGGTGACACCGACAACGTCATCGGGCTTGACATGTTGAACGATTGGGCGACGCGTAAAAGGTAATTCCTTGTACCAGTCGGATTTTTGTAAGCGTTCAACCAGGGCTTCCAGCGAAGAACCGCCACCACAGAGCAGAATTTTATTCGGTAAGTGATCAATGGCATCGAACTCACCCAGTGCTAGTTCTACGCCACCAATCCAAACATCGAGAGTTTTATCAACGGCCGCCTGCAAAGTCTGTTGCACGCTGGGTTTGATTTTCGGGTCATCGATGTTCAGTTTAAGTTTTTCGGCCGCCTCATATCCGACACCTAAGTCATTAGCGATGGTTTTCGTGAAAGACCGACCGGCCACGCCGAACATGCGGGTGCCTTCGACACCGCCATCGTTGATGACTGCGATATCTGTCGAGCCGCCACCGACGTCGCACAAAATCGCCGTGAAAGTCGAATTGGCGTCATTGCCCAAAACCGCCCGCGCCACAGCGAAAGGTTCGGCTGCCACAGCGACTAATTCCAGATCCAGTTCAGAGGCCGTCCGTTCCAGCGCCCCGATATGCACCATCGGCGCGAAAGCCGTGTAGATCTGGATTGCCACGTCGCGCCCCTGAAAACCGATTGGGTTGGTGACTTTGTAGCCGTCGATGTGAATGCTGACGATCGCCGAGTTGACCAGTTTCACCTCGACGTCTGGGTTGCCGGTTTCAAAGGCGATCTGTTTCTGGGCTTTGACGGCGGCGCGTTCTTGGACTTTGTCGATAATTAATTCCACCTCGGCGGCGTCGAGTTGGCGGTCGGGGTGCGGCCTTTTATATCTGATAGTCGACGTCAGGCCTTTAACGAATTCGCCGGCGATGCCGATGATGACTTTCTTGGCTTGAACGCCGGCTTGTTCTTCGGCTTGGACTAGGGCAGCTTCACAGTTCTTTACTACCCCTGTGATATCAGCGATGGCGCCGCCAAACATGTTGCCGACTTCTTGGCGGGCACGGCCGACGCCGACGATTTCGAGGTCGTCGCCGTTGACTTTGGCGATCAGGGCTTTGGTGTATTCGGTACCGATGTCCAGCGCCACAATATGCGCGTCATCGGTTTTCTCGCTAGAAAAGAGTTTCATGACTTCCCCATTATATCATAAGTTCATTTACGCGAAAGATAATTTTTCAGGAATTCCACGTCGGCTTCTTGATGCGCGCCGCTTAATTCTTGTTTGTATTCGATCAGGACTCGCGGGTCCATCAGCGATACCTCTAACCCCTTGAAATCCTTGACGACATTCGGATATTTTGAATAGATTTCCTTGTTTTTCAGCCAGCCAGTGCCATCTTTTTTGCTCATCAGCAAAGTATCGCGATCGGTCAGATCGATAGCTTGACCCTCGTAATTCAGAGACAGCGTCGTGCAATCCCATTTTTCATTTTTGTAATGTTTCGGGCCGGCAACAATGTAGTTTTGAACCAAAGGGATGATCGCCGGAAAATCCTTTGCAGAGACAGAAATGTCGATATCGTTGACTTTCCTGCCAGAGCCGTACAGGTACGTCGCCGTGCCGCCGCCGATCGCGTAAGGAATTTTGTTCTGGTTCAAGACAGTGGCGATCCATTTCAGGGCGATTTCTGTCTTCTTTTCCATTAGTTATTCCAGAATTGCTTTTATTCGTCGCATGCCGGCGGCGATTGATTCTTCTTTGGTGATTTTGAATTTCGCGGGAGCTTTTGAAAAGTCGGTTTTTTGGCGATTTTGTAAAGCAGTGTTTAATTCTGCGCCGGTCTGGCAATTCGGTGCATCAGTCGAATCGTCCAAATCGCCGTGTTCGGCCAATTGGCCAGTGTGTTCGCAGTGCGGGCCACCACAGATTTCTAAGGAAGCCATTTCGTTGCCGACGCCCATTTGGTAAACTTTGACCGCGTCGCCGTAGCGTTCGCCGAACGGGCCGATGGCGCCGATTTTCAGGGCTTCGCCGGTCGGGTATTCGCGCCACCAGATTGGCAGGTCCTGCGCGATCCATTGGTTGACTAGTTCTTCGGCGCGAGCGATTTCCTCTGGTGTCATTTTTCTGTCCAAGTTAAAGTCGAATCGCAGCCTCTCCTCTGTGATGTTGCTACCATGTTGGCGCAGTTGATCGCCGAAAATCTCGCGTAAGGCCGATTGCAGCAAGTGCGTCGCTGTGTGATAGCGCCGATGTTGCCAAGTGTGTCCACCGAGGCCACCTTTGAACGTGCCTTTGGCGGCGGTTTGGGACATTTCGCGTTGCTTTTGCATTAGGTTGTCGAATTCGGCGCGCCAGGCTTCGCTGACTTTGATGTCGCGTTTATAGGCTTCTTCGACAGATAATTCCAGCGGGAAACCGTAGGTATCATATAAAGTAAAGATCTCCGCCCCTGTCAAAATGTCGTCATACTGAATTCGCTCGAGAATTCTTTTCACCTGCAGTAAGACTCCTTCGCCGCGAAGTTCACCGTTGGCAAGCATCTTTTTGACCTCGTCCAGCGAAAACCAGCCAAAATTCTTCAGTTCTTTTTCCAATTTGATTTTGCCATCAGCCAGTTCACCAGAGAATAATATCACTCGCAAAGTTCCACGGTCGTTAGTCACAAAATCGGTTTGAGCTTCGTGGAAATTCTTGATTTCTAAACCTAACTCTTCGTTGATTTCGCGGCGCAGGGCAGTTTCCAAATCTTCGCCTTCTTCAACTTGGCCACCGGGCAAATTCCATTTATCCTTTGCGATTTCCTTCGTCTCCTGAACCATCAGAATTTTTTCATCCTTGGCAGTTCCTAAGCTAACAATGGTCGCGTTATACTTCGGAGATTCTTGAATTTCTTCAGATCGGTTGGCATTCTTTGTTATCTTGTCAAACTCTTTCAAACCTTTGCGCAAAGTCTGCCGAAACGCCTTCTCTTCCTTAACCAAAGTAGCAATAATTTCCTCGCGGGCCGCAGCGACCTCTGGAAAATCGTTGACGTAGATATCGGCGATGATCGGCACAATTTCGGGCAGGAAATTCTGCTGAATTCCCAGATCAAAGGCGAAACGGATCGCGCGGCGAATCAGGCGGCGCATGACGTAGCCCTGTTCTTTGTTCGACGGTTTGACGGCGTCGACGGCCAGGAACGTCGCGCCGCGCAGGTGGTCGGCGATGACGCGCATGGCGTTGGTGTTGTTTTCGTAATCTTTTCCACTCAAACTTTCCAATTTCGCGATGATCGGTTCAAACAAACTGGTTCGAAAAATATCTGGTGAATCAATTTTTGCCGCGGCGATTCTTTCCAATCCTCCGCCGAAATCAACGTTTTGTTTGGGAAGTTTTTCGAAGCTATTTTCGCGTCGGATGTATTCCATAAACACGCTGTTGCCGATCTCCATGAAGCGCCCGCAGTCGCAGTTCGGGTGGCAGTTTTCGCCGTAGTCCGGGTCGTGCGGCGTGCCGAAATCGTAGAAAACTTCGCTGTCGGGGCCGCCAGGTTCGCCGGCTGGCATGTCGGCTATTCGATCGCCACGCCACCACCAGTTGTCGGTGTAAGAAAAGATCCGGCCATTTTGTAAACCCATTTTGGCGGCGTTTTCGTCGCTGCCCAGAGCGATAAATTCGTGGTCGATTCCGGCGTCTGCGAACAACTTTTGCCAGATTTCGATAGCCTCGGTATCGCGCGGGATGTCGAATTCTGGCGCGCCGTCGAAAACTGTGGCGTAAAGTTTGGCTGAATCGAGTCCGACTTCTTTCGTCAGAAATTCAAAGAACCACGGCAGCTGTTCTTTCTTGAAATAATCGCCCAGCGACCAGTTGCCCAGCATCTCGAAAAAGGTCGTGTGGCGGTTGTCGCCGACTTCGTCGATGTCCTGCGCCCGCAGACAGGTCTGGCTGTCGACCAGCCGCGTGCCGTCGGGGTGCTTTTCGCCGAGCAGAAACGGCATTAGCGGTTGCATGCCGCTACCGGTGAACAGCGTCGTCGGGTCGTTGTCCGGCACCAGCCGAGCGCGTGGGATTATAGCGTGGCCGCGAGCGGCGAAAAAATCTAAATATTTCTGGCGGATTTCGTTTGCGTTCATAACTT
>WRLL01000009.1:0-27500 GCA_009777625.1 Candidatus Saccharimonadota bacterium | reverse complement strand
CGCATGATTCGCACGCCCTGTGTTGCCCGCCCCAAGGTCGGAATGTCTTTAACACGAACGCGGATCGTCTGGCCGGCTTCCGAGATGGCAATGATTTCGCTGGCGCTGGCGTCTATGGCTCGCACGTCAACGATGTTGCCGGTTTTGGCGCTGACTACTGCGGCTTTGATGCCGACACCACCGCGTCTGTGCGACGGGAAGTTGGCGACTTTCGTCATCTTGCCGTAGCCCTTTTCGCTAATAACCAACAAATTGCGGCCTTCCTCAACGATGTCCATACCAACCACGCGGTCGCCTGGTCTTAATCTAATACCGCGCACACCGCGAGCACTACGCCCCATTGGTCGCGCGTCCTTTTCGCTGAAGCGAATTGCTTGGCCGAACGATGTCGAAATAACAACGTCGTTATCGCCATTGGATTGCCGCACCCATCTTAGTTCGTCGCCGTCGTCCAGCTTAATAGCAATAAGACCCGACGCGCGAATATTGGCGTAATCCTTGACGGCCGTCTTCTTTATCGTGCCGTTGGTCGTCGTCATGAACAGATAGCCGTCGGTCGAATCGTCCTTGCCGTATCTGATGATCGAAGTGATTTTTTCCTCGGGCTGCAGCTGCAACAGATTGACCGCTGCCACGCCCTTGGCCTGCAATGACGCCTGCGGCACTTCGTAGGCGCGCAATTTGAACACGCGACCCTTGTTCGTAAAGAACGACAACCAGTCGTGCGTGTTGCAAGTGATCAGCTGGTCGACGATATCGGTTTCTTTGGTCGTCAGGCCCTTCTTGCCCTTGCCGCCGCGATTTTGTCGACGATAATCGCTCATCAATGTGCGTTTAATATAATTCTCAGTTGTTAACAAAATTACAACATCTTCCTCTGGGATTAAGTCCTCATCGCCCATTTTTCCGAGCTCGTGATTGATGATTTTCGTCCGCCGTTTGTCGCCGTACTTGTCCTTCATCTCGTTCAGCTCGGTCTTTATTATATTAAGAATTTCCTGTTCGTCGGCCAGGATCGCTTCAAGCTTCTTGATCAGTTCCAACAACTCCTTCAATTCATCCTCGATGGCTTTTCGGTCCAATCCGGTCAGTTTGCGCAGCTGCATGGCCAGGATCGCCATGGCCTGGACTTCGCTAAGCTTGAACCTCTCCATCAGGCCGGTTTTGGCCGTGTCGTAATCTTTCGACGCACGGATCAATTTGATCACTTCATCGATGTGATCCAGCGCAATTTTCAGACCTTCCAAAATGTGTGCACGTTCTCTTGCCTTCTTTAATTCGAATTCTGTTCGGCGGCGTACTACTTGCTGTCGATGCTTCAGATATTCGGTCAAGATATCGCGCAGCCCCAAGACCCGCGGTTGCACAGTGTCAACCAACGCCAGCATATTGTAATGGAACGAAGTTTGCAGCGCCGTCAGCTTATACAGCTGATTCAGAATCTTCTTCGGGAAAGCGTCCTTTTTCAGTTCGATCACCAGCCGCACCACACCGCGCGCCGATTCGTCGCGAATGTCGTGAATCGACGCCAACTTCTTCTCTTTGACCAGATCAGCCATTCTCTCTTGCAGTGTCGCTTTGTTCACGCCGTACGGCATTTCGGTAACAATGATCTGGTGGCGACCTTTTTTCGTCTCCTCGATTTCGGCCACCGCCCGAATCACCACGCTGCCACGGCCGGTCAAGTAAGCCTGCTTCATCGGCGAACCACCATAAACAATTCCGCCTGTCGGAAAATCCGGCCCCTTAACATATTTAAGAAGATGCTCAGCCGTTGTATTTTCCACACCATTGTCGATCAGGTGAATGATCGCGTCGCACAGCTCGCCCAGGTTATGCGTCGGGATGTTCGTCGCCATGCCGACCGCAATGCCCATCTGACCGTTTAGCAGCAAGTTCGGCAATTTGGCCGGCAGAACCATCGGCTCTTGCAAAGTACCGTCGTAGTTATCGCGAAAATCGACAGTGTCCTTGTCCAGGTCAGCCAGCAGCTCGGCGCCGACTTTGTGCATGCGAGCCTCGGTGTAACGGTTGGCCGCCGGCGGATCGCCGTCCATCGACCCAAAGTTCCCCTGCCCCTCGACCAGCATGTAGCGCATCGTCCAATCCTGCGCCAAACGCACCATCGCGTCGTAAATCGCGCTGTCGCCGTGCGGGTGGTATTTACCCATGACATCACCAACGATACGCGCGCTTTTCACAAATTTCGTACCCGGCCGCCAGCCGTTTCGCTCCATCGTGTAAAGGATACGGCGGTGCACCGGCTTCAGCCCGTCGCGCACGTCCGGCAAAGCTCGATCGACAATGACCGACATCGAGTAGCGGAAGAACGATTCTTCCATTACATCCTCGACGGTGCGGAACTCGACTTTCAGGGAGTTGGCTGATTTCGGGTCGAGGATTTCGCCGTTTAGGACTTCTTCGTCTGCTGTTGTGTCATTCACATCAGTCTCATTGTTCATGAATTCTTCATTTTCCATAGAGTCGTCGTTTATACCACTGTCGTTTGTTGTGGATTTGTCATCAATATCTGCCATTATTTATCCTCCTTTTTCTTAGCGGATCTGGGCTTCGTGGTTTTAATTGAATGCTTAAGTTTGACCATCGCAAGATTCAACTCGAGCGAAGTTTCTTTCTCAATTGAATTTGCCATCGCGTCATCTAAGATAACCTTGATTAGCTCTGTGCTGCGTTCGACATATTTTTTGCGTTTGGCTGGTGAAATATTGCTGTCGGTTGACATGTTGAGCGTACGACCAAATTCGCGAAGACTCGCGAAAGTTTCGATGATATTGATGGTCGCCCGAATAGCCCGCGGCGACTTCAGGATAGTCGCCAGCATATACAAACCTTTTTCGGTGAATGCCAAAGTATCAGCGGTAGAGTATTTCAAATTACTGAACCGGTCAAAATTTTTGACCAGCTGCAATTTTTCAGATTTGTCAAGTATAAGTACGTAACCAGCTGGGAATCGTTCGTGGTTGTTTTTGACCGCTTGATTCACATGCTTGGTCTCCACCTCGAAAATTCGCGCCACATCGGCATCAATCAAAACCTGCTTTCCTTGAATCTCCAGTAGATTTTCTTCAATATTATCGAATACAACCAAATCGTTCATTTTTGCTCCCCTTGTAATATATCCTCGAGCAATTCAGGAAATTTCTCGTTCACCTCACCACCTGTCGAAATCGTAAAGTGTCCTCTGTTTTCCAGAGTAATAGTTTTTGCATTGTTTAACACTTTCAGAAATTCATAAGATCTCTTAATCTTTTCATCGTCATTGGTCGATTCTAAAATTGTTAGGCCCGCCGTCTTGCGCGCTAAATCTTTATCGAGTTCAAAATCAAAGAACGTCGCCTCGTAATTACTACCCGCCCCTTCATGGTCCCAGGCATAGTAGGCTGGAGCACACAAGTAGACCTTGCCGACCTTTCTATTAGCTTCAGATAGCCATCGCACTAGGAACCCCCCCCCGAAGCTTTGACCGATCAACACCGTGTCTTCGTCTGGCTCAAGTTTTTCAAGCTCACGTTTCCAATCTTCGTACACCGGAAAGTAAGGCCATGGCATCATCGGCGCATAGACCAAGTAATCCTTAGTCGTCAATTGCTTCAACAGCCACGGGGTGTAATCTTTGAAATTGATCAACGGCATGTCAGGGTCGTAGTATTTCTCTTTTGCGTAGAAACCGTGAATAAAGATTGCCTTTTTCATGTTACACGTCCAAATCTTCCAAATTAGCCTGCTTCGCCCGAGTCTGAATAAAGGTCTTGCGCAGCTCGACCTCGTCGCCCATCAATTTATTAAAGATCGCGTCAGCCTTTTCGGCATCGGCGACCTGGACTTTGACCAGCACGCGTTTTTCGGGATTCATCGTCGTTTCCCAGAGCTGCGTGGCATCCATTTCACCCAGACCCTTGTAACGTTTCTGGTCGGTGTAACCAGCTTGGCGGAAACGTTCCGATGTCGAGTCAACCTTGTTGCCTTCTTTCTTTCGCCTTTCAATCTGGGAATCCAACAGCGGGTCCAAATCAGCCTCGTCGTAAATGAAATCACTCAGTTTGTTCCCCGCCCGCGTCAGTTCGAACAGCGGCGGCTTGGCCAGATAAATATGACCGCCGGAAATCACCTCTGACATATAGCGGAAGAAAAACGTCAGCAACAGCGTCGAAATGTGCGAGCCGTCAACGTCAGCATCGGTCATGATGATGATCCGATGATAGCGTAGGCCGTTGATATCGAACTGATCACCGATGCCGACGCCCATGCCTTTAATCAGGCTGACAATTTCGTTATTGTTCAACATGCGATCGAGTCGCGCCCGTTCGGTGTTCAGCACTTTACCGCGCAGAGGCAGGATCGCCTGATGGCGGCTGTCGCGACCGGTTTTGGCCGAGCCGCCGGCTGAATCGCCCTCTACTATATATAGTTCACATTCCGCCGGGTTTTTCGATGAACAGTCGGCCAGTTTGCCCGGCAGGTTTGAGCCTTCCAGGACGCCCTTTCTGATCACGCTGTCGCGGGCGGCGCGGGCGGCTTTGCGGGCGCGGGCAGCAAGGACGGCTTTGCCGATGATTTTCTTAGCAATGGCCGGGTTTTCTTCCAGGTAATACGCGAAGTATTCGTTCATGACACTTTCGACGTAGCGTCGCACCTCTGGATTGCCAAGTTTGTTCTTGGTCTGACCCTCGAACTGCGGATCAGGTAAGTTGGTCAGGATAACAGCGGTTTGACCTTCGCGGATGTCGTCGCCGGTCAGGTTGTCTTCCTTGTCCTTGATCAGGCCATTTTTGCGCGCGTAATCGTTGACGACCCGCGTCATCGCCGCGCGGAAACCGACGATGTGCGTGCCGCCGTCGGGGTTGTAGACGTTGTTGGCGAAGGCCATGACGTTTTCGTTGTAGCCGTCGTTGTACTGCATGGCGACCTGGATCATGCTTTCTTCGACCTGTTTTTCGACGTAGAAGATATCGTCGCCCAGCGTGTCCTTGCCAAAGTTCAGATGCTTGACGTAGGATTTGATTCCGCCGTCAAAGTAAAACTCGTAGCGGTTTTCCTGGCCCTCGCGATAGTCGAAAACTTTGGCACGGATGCCCTTCGTCAGATAGGCCTGATGCCGCAGATAGTCCAACACCCATTGATAATCGAACTGTTTGAATTCCTTAAAAATTTTCGTATCAGGATAGAAAGTAATCCGCGTGCCGCGTGTCATGTCGGTCGGGCCGAGGTCTTCCAATTTGGTAACAGGTTTACCTTCGGCGAATTCGATGCGATACAGTCGTTCGTCATGCGATACTTCGGCAATGAATTTGGTCGACAAGGCGTTAACGACTGAAGAACCAACACCGTGCAGGCCGCTCGATACCTTGTAGCCACCACCGCCGAATTTACCACCGGCGTGCAGAATCGTCAGTACCGTTTCCAATGTCGATTTTCCGGTTTTCGGGTGAATGTCGACCGGAATACCGCGCCCGTCATCTGTTACACGACAGCCACCGTCACCCAATAGTTCGATTTTGCACATCGTGGCGAAACCGGCGATCGCCTCGTCGATACAGTTGTCGGCGATTTCCTTGATCAGATGATGAATACCGTCCTGACCGGTCGAACCAATGTACATGCCCGGGCGACGGCGCACCGCCTCTAGCCCCTCTAGAACCTGGATTTGCGATGCATCGTAATCATTAGCCTTGGCGGCTGTTTGTTTAGCCATTATTCCCCTTCTCCTAATTTTTCTAAGACTGGTACTATTATAGTAAAGTAAGCTAGTTCGGTCAAGTCAGAGCATTCTTTCCTCTGATTACGATTATATTGAACACAAAATTTATCATGTTAAGAAATGACATTCAGCCTGTGGAAAACTCTTACATATAACCTAAAGAAAGCCTTGCATTGAACAAATAGTTTATGCTAAAATGGCATCAAACTAGGGTAATTTAACAAAGAAAGAGTTAGCTGCAATGTTTAAAAAACTTGTCTCAAACCTACCATTCAGCCCCTCGCTGATCAGTCAGCTGGGTTTTTATGCGCGGCGTTTAAAGAAAGAACAGGCCATGCGCAAGCTTGGTTTAGTTTTTACTGTTTTCGCGCTAGTTATCCAATCTTTCGCCATTTTCAGTCCGCCTGATTCAGCCAATGCTAAAAGTACCAACGACGTTCTATACGGTGGCTGTTACAGCAAGCAGCAGTGTATCCAGTTCTATGATGAAAACAAACAAGGCTTTCGTGCCCTACTGGATCGCCTTTACATCACACGCGACGATCTAGTAAATTCATCCTGGGGGACTTTCCGATCTGGCGACTTTGCCTATAGTTTTGGTCGCGAAACTAAATATGCTCGAAACGGCCACGTCGTCACAGCTGACGGTACCACCTTTTACCACGGCAATCCACCTTCGCCAAATTATGTTTCTCAGGGATTAATAGGTAATTTCAAATATGGTAAATTTGCCATCATGGCCGAATGCGGCAACCCTTTTGTTAATATTGTCCCGCCTAAACCTTGCCCCTGGAATCCTGCCCTGCCCGAAGACGACCCGGCTTGTGGAGAACCGAAAGCTTGGTGTAATTCTTTATCAGCCAACCCTGTCAATGGTATAGCTGGACGGACCCAATTTGAGTTTCACATTGACGGCGGCTTGGCCTTTGGCGCAACCTGGACCGGCTATTATATGAAATACTCTAAGGACGGCGGAGCGTGGATTGATGGCATGAACAGCCCGCTAAATCCCAATGGATCCGGTGGTGCCTATGGTAATGGCGCTCGTTGGCGAACAACCTTCGACCAGCCCGGCGAATATCAGGTGCAAGGTTTCCTGAACTCTACCGCCGGCAACAACAAGACTGCCGATGCCTGTAAAAAGAATATTACCGTGGAGCCACAACGTCCCAGCTATGACATCGCTAAATCTGTCGACAAAGAAAAGGTTGAACCGGGCGGCACGCTGCAGTACACCTTGACTCTGCAAAACACTGGTAACATCCCGTTGACCGAGATCAATATCAAGGACACCCTGCCCAAAGGTATGACACTTAACGGCGATGTCGTTATCGATCCAGCAACTGATTCCACAGGCGACCTGTTTGGCGAAGAAGGCCTGACAATCGCCCGTGTAGCTGCTGGCGCAACGTTGACCTTGACTTACAATGTAACTGTCTCTGAGCGCGAAGACCTGGAGTGTGGCCCTAATAAATTGACCAACACCGTCACTTCCACCTCAAAAGAAGTTGCCGAAGAAACCGACCTGACCAACAACGAGGCCTCTGTCGATGTCAACCGTGAATGTAACTGTTCAGACGAAGAGATCGCTGACAACAACCCCGACTGCGTTACGCACAAAACCGCTGTCAATAATACGCAGAACGGCGCAGACGCTACTCGCACCACAGCCAACGCCGGTGACGTTATTACCTATACCCTGCACATCGTCAACACTAGTCGCGAAACTATAACGATGGACATTAACGACTTCATCAACGACATCCTAGAGTACGCCGATTTGACTGACGCAGGTGGTGGTGTCTTTAACCAAGAAAATAAACTGCTTAGCTGGCCAGGCGTTACCTTGCGAGCCGGCGAACGCACTCAACGCAGCTTTGTTGTAACAGTCAAGAATCCTATCCCATCAATGGCTAGAGGTGCAAGTCAGATTCTGTCGTACGACTGCGTCATGAGCAACAGCATCAACAGCGACATTAACACTGGCATGCACGTCGACGTCAACTGTCCTCCAGTCAAAACCGTTGAACAGATCGTCAGCCAATTGCCCGCCACAGGTGCCGGCACCAACTTGATTGTCGGTGGCGTCATAGCCGCAATCGTGGTCTTCTTCTACGCCCGCTCGCGCCAATTGGGCAAAGAAGTTCGCCTGGTCAGAAAAGAATTTAGTGCTGGAACAGTTTAAGAGGCTTAAGGAACAAGGGAGGGATAAGAGAAATGGCAGATAACGAAAAGCTACGAGATAACTCAGCAGAACGGTTGGAGTATTCCAAAGGTGAGCTAGAAAACGCTCAAAAAGAACGCCTTAAGAGCCTGGAGAAAGAGCGCAGGCCCGACAACCGCAACGAGCGCATGGAAAGCGCAAAGGCTGAATTAGAACAACAATTCAAAGGCGAAAAGCAAGGCAACAAAGTCCGCCAGCCGAAACAATCTGCCCCTGCCCCAATCAAAAAAGCTACCCAGAAGCAGAAAGAAGACACCTACAGGAAAACCCTGCAGACTATTCAAAAAGACATGAACCCGGTCGAGCGCACCTTTAGCAAAATAATTCACAACCCCGTCGTCGAAAAAACCAGCGAGGTTGTCGGCAACACCGTCGCCCGCCCCGCACAACTGTTGGCCGGCGCGCTTGCGGCATTAATTCTGACGGCCGTCGTCTATATTATCGCCAAACACTATGGTTATCTGCTCAGCGGTTTTGAATGGATTGCAACATTCCTTATCGGTTGGGTAATTGGGTTGGTTGTTGATTGGGTTCGCGTTGGTCTGCTTGGCAAGAAGGCCGGGCCGGCTTAGAGATTCTCGCAGGAATTAGAAGAAATTACTCTAACATCTGTTAATGTCACATAAAGACAAGCAGACTATTCTAACATCTAAGCGGACACTCTGACAAAACTGGGTATCTTTTTCTTAAGTTTTTCTTCTGTTCGTGACATCGCGAGCTTGTTCTCCGCGTGGTGCGACAGAGAAAAAGCTTAAGGAAAAGTACGCCACTGTTTTGGCAGTCTGTTCGTGTGATGTTGGAATAGTCTGCGGGCAAAACTAAAAAGATCCTCGGAATAAATCCGAGGACGACATAGCGAGGATTTATTCTATTATCTTAAACTCTTCACCGCCACCATGAATGTTACCGCGCAGGTCAATGAATATTTCGTCCACTCCATCGTCAACAGTACGTAGTTCGGCTGGTTGCTGTTTCATGACCTGAGCCGCAGCTTCCCTGGCCTCTTCCATCGTGCCCTGGGCAGCAGATTGTGCTTTGCGTAGCTGCTCGGCGATAACGACTTCTTCATCTTGCTCGACCACCGATTCCGGTCTCTGGCTAAGAGGCGTAGATGGGGTCACGACAGGAGTTGCCGAGCTTTGAGACTGCGGCGAAGGCGGCGCAGCCTGCGGCGTTGATGATACTGGGTTTGTTGTATCCGGCACTGGCGAAGGCGCAGGAGCCTGACTCAAAGTCCGAGCTGCTGCCTGCGGTGCCTGTTGTGGTGCGGACGGCTGCGGCGACGCCCCACCAATCGTCATGCCAGCAGGCGGCTGGCTGATTGGTTTAGCATTCTGTCGCTTGGACAGCCAACTGTCAAGAAACGACGATCCCCCGGCTGAGTTTCCGCCTGGCGCAGTAGTTGGCGGAGGAGCTCCTAGGCTAGGTGACGCGCCAGCCGGTAACGGCTGCCCCGGCGGAGTGCCACTAGCCGTCGGTTGCGCACTGGCGGCACCCGTCTGCCCCTGCCCCATTTGCGGCTGCTGACGATTCGTCACACCCGGCGGCAACGACGAATTACGCATTGCCTCTAGACGAGCCTGTTTATCCTTTTCTTTAGCCTCTGCGGCAGCGTTCAGACGTTTATGGATTTCCAGTTCGACTTCGGTGCGTGGACGACCGTACTTAGCCGCTGACAGCTTCTTCAACGCATCCGCTAGCTGAGGATTCGGATGCCCCATCAGCGGGATCCAGTCCATTGAAAACGGTGCAGACGGCACGGAATGGATCAGCACCTGCGCAACCGATGTAAAGTTCGGCAGCCGCATCAGATCCTCGGCGTCAAAAACCGGCTGGAAACGCTTCTGCATCTGTTCGGCGTCGGTTACACCGATGCGCCCACAGATTGCTGTACCAACGTTACCGATGATCGCTTCGCGAACTTTATCGGTTAGCTGGCTAATAAACTGGTTGGCGACGATTAGGCTCAACCGATATTTTCGTGCCTCGGACAGAATCGATTCAAAGCTGTCAGTTGCAAAGTTCTGGAACTCGTCAACGTACAGCGTGAAATCGACACGTTCTTCCTCTGGAATGTTGGCGCGCGACATGGCCGCCGCTTGGAACTTCATGACGAAAACCATACCCAACAGTTTCGATGCCATCTCGCCCATCTTGCCCTTGGATAGATTTACCAGCAAAATTTTCTTGTTATCCATAACATCGCGAATATTAAGGCCACTGTGCAACTGACCGAGGATATTGCTCATCATGGCATTTTCAAAACTGGCCCACTTGGATACCACCCAACTGGTCACTTCGCCGGCGTCGTTTGACCGCTGGGCAGCCGGCCATTCCTTAGTCCAGAAATTTACTGCTCGCTGGTTCTTCAGATACGGCAAGTTCCGCTTCACTACCTCCGGGTCAGTCAACACATAAGGAATATCCATGAACGTGCCGCCATCTGGCGAATCCATCAGCAGCAGTGCAGCGTTGCGCACGATGTTTTCCATGCGCGGCCCGACGATGCCGGTGCGGCCCGGGTCGTACAGCGAATACATCATGTTCATGATCTCGGATATAATGTAGTCCTTGGTACGTTCGGGATCAGGATCGGACGGATCGACCTCGAACAGATTAAGGCCAATCGGGTATTCCATATCGCTGGGGTTAAAGTAAACTACATCCTCGACGCGTTCTTTCGGCACCATGCCCAGTAGTTCTTCTGCTAGATCGCCGTGTGGATCAATTAGCGCGAATCCTTTGCCGTTCAGCATATCCTGAAGCGCTAAGTTATTCTGCAGCCACGATTTACCAACACCAGTCTGACCGATAATATAGACGTGCCGACGGCGATCCTTGTCGCTAAGGCGAATCGGCTTCTTCGTTCCGCGAAAGACATTGTACCCCAGCAGAAAGCCATTATCCATGACTTCGGTTGGGCCATCGACCTGTTTGGATTTCTGTCGTTCGACCTGTGCCGATGGAATGTTGTTTTGATCCGGCAAATGGAAAAGTGTCGCTAGCTCGACCGTGTTTAAAATATTGTTGTTGATCTCGGGCGGGAAGAAACGAAAGATGTAAGAAGTTACAAACTGTTCGATATCGCGCGCCGGCGTAAAATTAAAGCCATTCATGGTCGGCGAGTCAAATAATGCAAAGGCCGACACAATGTTGCCCAGCAGCACCTGCGACCGAGCTGAGGTCGAACTCGATGCCACAACACGCACCAACACCTCGTATCCGGCGTAGCGCATCTTTTCCTGTAGTGAGTCGACTTTCTCTTTATCAGCACCTGATAGTTGCTTTTCGGTGTTAGCACCGCTAGTGTCAGTTGGTTTCTCGCTGGAGGATGGCGGCTTCCAGAGGACTTCGAACAATTGCGGCCAATATGACAGATCAATCCCGCGCGTGCTGCCTTTGCCACTCGCTGCACCGCGTCGACCTTCAGTTATAAAACGAATCCGTTTCTCAATGGACTTAACCCAGGTGTTCTCGGCTGGCCGAATCATGATCTGTATACCCACACCATCCTCGCGTGTCGCTGACGACAAAGCATTCAGTAGTGCTCGCATGGCATCACGCTTGCTTTCCTGATATGTCGCTATCGGAAAACTATATTCTTTCTTCAAGGAGAATTCGCCGCCAATCGTGCCGCTAATCTTGCCGACATTACTAAATAAGTTGATCTCTTCGACCTCTTCGAGTCGCGCCATCGGATAGGCCGCCAATACCGCTTGTTTGATAACTTCTAACAGCACGATCGGCACTACGACATAGTAATGTATCAATCCGTTGTTTGCCACCAGTTCAAACGAAATGTGCCGTTGGCCGTAGAAGCGGCTCTTGAATCCTTTAGTCGACGTACTACTAATGACATTGTACATCGTCTGAGCCTGCGAAATGACTTCGTCCATGACGTCGCGTTGATCGCGGCTGCCAACTTCAATGTCGTCGCTGGGCGGAGGCAAGTGTATTAATAACGGCACCATTTTCAGGCCGCGTTCGAAATTCTTTTGCTCACGGAAACTCTTGCGTGACTGCGTGAAGGCTATCATCCCAATCACCGCCGCAATCCCACCGATGATCAATACAATAATAACTATGCCGATCAAATTTGAACCACCCATGATGCGTTACAGATCGTCAGGCGCCTTTCCCACCACCTTACCGTAACGTTTTTTGACATAATCGCGCATCAGTTCAGCGACTTGCTTGGCTTGTTCGTGTGGATCGTCACGCGTTGCTTTGACGACCTGTTTGGCTTTATCGACCCATTCTTTTTCGATCAAGTCTTCGTCAGCTGCACTGGCTGGACTTGTCGTTGTTGTTGAATCGTCAGATGTGGTTGTTGTCGATGGTACAACAACCGGTTGTGGAGTTGACAACACTGGTTGCTGCGTGATAGATCCACCACTTTGTCCTGGGCCTATTTGCGTTTCGGGATTCGACAGCTGTTCCGGCCCACCCATAGGCGCGACTTCCGGCGCACTCGGCGCGAGGTCTGGTACTGACGGCGGCAAATTCGGCGCAGCATTAGGATTACCCGGCGCCATGTTGGCCGCAATAAAGCCCACCGGCATGGCGTTAGGCTGCGGCACCACATTAGGCCCCTGTTCAGGAGCACGCTCAACACTTGTCGGCACATTAGTCGGATTCATGGGTCAATTATAACATAACCATCAACAATTTGGCCACTATATTGTTCAAGAAATTTAAACTCGTTTTACTATATAAAAGATTGCAATAATTTGAATGACTGTAATCAGTAAAATATCGCGAAAGCTAAGGCTGCCAATCGAGTTTAGCGAGATAATAAAAATTGGCACAAAACTGAGTGCTGCTGCTATCAGCGTTGAGCGTTTGCGCGCTCCCCTGGTCTTCTCCTGTCCTACGACAGTTTCGGCCGTTTCAGTTTTAGTCGGTGAACGTAGAGCCCCGTATACTATCTCGGACAATCTAATCACAATAAGAAGCGTCAACCATGTTACGCCATAAATCAACCCCATCATCACCAGCACACCAAAGACGCCCGCCGACAGCGGATTCGTCAGGTTCAACATCGCCAACAACCCGAGTACCAGCACGATCAGTCCACCCATCAATGCGAATATAGAAATGTGTCGTTTCATACATAAACATTTTAGCATAATTCCGCCCTGTCATCCTGGCGAAGGTGAAATCACCAACGAGAATTTATTCTTAGTTGGTGATGAGCCGAAGGAGCGAAGCGATACTTGTTTCAGGATTTAATAAATAAAAGAAATCCGCTACACTTGTGCGGACAATCAAAAGAGCTACTAAATCACCTCTTCACCAAATAATATATTGAGAAGAGGCCTGTGCCAGATCACGGTTGCGAAGTCATAGGCGACAAACTCATCCGCCACTATTGTATATAACTGGGCGCGAGTCGCGGTCGGGTCAGGCACGAGGCCTACTTACTGACCGCTCCTTATACGGGAGCATATCGCGGAGCTGGGTTTCGCGCATGGGCGAATTCCGTGCGCTCGACGCGTTCGTGACAGAGTGGTAGCAACATGGTCGCGAATTTCCTGATCACTCAGGGACTCAAACGACGCCAACTGGCGCTACCATAACTGCCACGAAAACCGGTCATGGGATAACGTCTTATTGGTCTGCGTTTCCACTTTGATCGGCCATATTTTTCGCGAAAAATAGTTCTTTTGCGCGGTTCATTTTGGTCAGTTTTTTATAAATGTACGGACTTTCGATTTTTGTATTTCGCGAGTCTTGATTGGCGTCTGCCGATCGTTTCTCAAGCGATGTTTATTTTACAAAAGTCTAACTACAGACTATCATACTAAAGTGCTTGTGTCAATACATTTTCGTCATTATTCTGTTGTAATATTTACAGATTGATTATAATCAACAGACAACTGTAGTAAATTTTACGTTATTCGTTGTCATTTTTGTCGTTGTATTTTTGTATAAGATGTATATGGCCTTTTCGTAATCATTGCTTGAATCTCCTACTGTATATTTTACAACATTGTAAATTTTCTTTTGTCACGATGATGTCATATCTACAACGATCATTGCTTTCATTTTGTGATATTTTTCTCGAAGATTTTTATTGTACTTTATTTGTTCATTCTCAGCATAATTAGTTCAATTATTTTAAGATTTTTCGCGCCATTTTTTATGTCTTTGATTTAAATTTTGATAGAAATTTTCTACAAAACTTTTTGTTCATGCGCATCAATTCATACATTCCGGCCACAACAAATTTTGTTCAAGAATTTGCCTGCGGAATGCGCAAGGCAGCTCACCAGCTGCCAACATTTTTTCGCGAGTGCGTTCATACCAGCCACCACGTTCATTTTGCAAAATTCTCGACCTGGCCATATACAATCACCAATTTCACAAATTCCGTTGGCTAGCGCAAAAAAATGTTAGCGATCGTTGAAACATATAAAACAAGAACACCAAAATCAGCTTGTTGGTTCAACACGTAAATCGCGACTCGAGCGCCTGTTTGCTTTTGCTATCCATTAAATTTTGCAACGATTGCACGTAATACACATATCTTGTACTAAATCCCTGTATAACGATTACATCAAGCGGCCTCCTCCTTTTTAGCCTCCCCCAGCAAGAGGAAGATTACGCGACATCACAGTGCTGGCCTCTGTAATTCTACTTCTGGCAATTTGTTAGCTATTGAGTCACGAAATAGATACCAACGTTCATGTACGACGATAACTTTTGAGCTCACATATTATGTCACTGGGTTAATACTTTGAGGCAATGCAGACAAAATTATCTCTACCCTACTATGCGGGTTTAATCACAACTACACGTTTAATTTGCATATATAGAATTGCACCTTCCTGAACAAATTTTTTCATTCTATGTTAACGTTGATTACCCACAATTAGTCACATTTTTTCGAGTTTTCCACAGGCCAAAAGTGTAGTAAAAATTACCATACAAAGGTTATTGACTTTAGCGATTTGATGCGCTATTATAGGGGTAGCTTCTGAATAAAAAATGTGTTCAGGAGCCGCGCACACAAACACAAACATTATAACTACAAATCTACTCTAAACGGTCACTAATTCTCGCAGGTGACCGTTTTTTGATTGCTGCCTTTTCAACTGGATTACGAATCATACTGAAACAATTCCTGCGCAGACCCAGAATGACAGGGCTTATTCCAAACCCAAATAGCGCGGCAAATCCACCACACTATCAATCGCCGCGAAGCCTTCTTTTTCGAAATCGGCAATCGTCATTTTTGGGCCAGTCGCCACACCCACGAATTGCAGTCCTGCGCCACTTGCCGCCAACGCGTCAACCAAGCCATCGCCAACAAACAGTATTTGCTCTGGCTCGATTTTCTTTGACTTTGCAAATTCCAAAACCGGATCAAACACACACGGATCGGGCTTATGAAAATCGGTATCATCACACGTCTGCGTGTACGAAAATAACCCGTCGAGTCCATATGATTCGATTTCGTCATCTAGTTGAAATCTATCTATAGCCGTTACTAGGCCAGTTAGGTATTCTTTATCCGAAAAAGTTTTAATCACATCAGCAGAACCCTCAAGCAGCTGTTTTGGGAACTTGGCTTCGTGCTTGCGTGCTAACTCTGTTACACGCATCGCATCGTTACATCGGAAAAGTATCCGACGAATTTCTAGCAGGGCTTTGCCGTAATGCTCCAGCACAGTTTTTTCATCCAGATCTATACCAAATTCTGTTTTTGCAACATAAATATTGTGCGCACATTTGGCGTTCCAAGTCGCCACCAAAGTATCATCCAAATCAAAGAACACCGCCCGAACATCAGTGGACGAATTAAATCCTTTGGAGCTACCCTTCTTAATCATAATATCTGGTGGAGCTGGCGGGTACTGACCCCGCGTCCGAATGGTAACCTGTTGATCGTCTACGAAGCCTAGGAAATTTCAAGATTCTTAACACTGTCCACGGAAATTTCCAAAGCTGACAATGTCAAGTTCGCGGCTAAGTTTCGCACACATCCGGGCGCAAAGACCGAACGCGGCTAGCGGCATAAATCTGACACCGAAATCGTCTATGTCGCCTGGACGAAATCGACGGCTACCAAAATTAGGCAGCTAGCGCAAAGGCCTCTGCACGTGGGGCGTTGAACGGATTCAAGCTAGCCACGAAAGCCTTTGCTTTTTCAAATGCGTTTGCACTTATTCTGATTGTAAAGTAATCATCTGCTCGCAAATCAACCTGTTAAATTCCATCCGTCGAAGCAAATTCAGCCCCACGAACATAGACATTGTAACAGATTACAGGGCAAAACGCAAGCAAGATCCGATTTGGCATAGGCTAGCAACACCGGCAACAACTTTCCGCGCAACTCTTTTCGACAGGAAAAGTGTCAGCGTCCAAGCCCTGTAACGACAGGTGCTTGGCGCGGCGCAGGAAGTTCGTTGCTGGATGATGCGGTCATTCCTTGATAAGCCTGTGCTATAATCTTAACCATGATAGCGAGAGTAAACACCGCCGTAGCCGTCGGTTTCGACGGCCAACTGGTAACAGTCGAATGCGACATGACGAACGGCCTGCCGGCGTTCAACATCGTCGGGCTGGCCGACAAGGCCGTTGGTGAATCGCGCGAGCGCGTCCGCGCCGCCATCGCGAATTCGCAGCTGACTTTTCCGGCCAAACGCATCACGATAAATCTCGCGCCAGCCAATTTGTCCAAGGAAGGCTCGCATCTCGACCTGCCGATCGCCATCAGCATTTTGACGGCTAGCGGCCAGTTGCTGCAAAGGAATTTGAATAAGGTTTTGTTTGCCGGCGAATTGTCGTTGGATGGCGAATTGCGGCCAATTCGCGGCGCACTAAGTTTAGCCGAATGCGCCCGCCAGAACGATTGCGATACGATCATTTTACCACGCGAAAACGCCGCTCAAGCCGCTTTGCTGGACGACCTGACCGTTGTCGGTGCTACAACGTTAACAGATGTACTTTTGCATTTATTGAGCGAAAAGATTATCGCGCCGACGACTAATGCAATTGTAGATAACGCAACAATCAACGTGCAATCAATCGATGATATTCGCGGTCAAGAATCGGCCAAACGCGCCTTGATCATCGCCGCGGCTGGGCATCACAATTTGCTACTCAGCGGCTCGCCGGGTGCTGGTAAAACCATGTTAGCGCGAACCTTGCCCGGGCTGTTACCGCCGCTCACGTCGGACGAGATTTTCGCCGCCACAAAAATTTATTCACTGGCCGGCGAGTCCGAAGACGTCATCACGCAACGGCCTTTTCGCACGCCACATCACACCGCGTCGTTTGTTGCATTAATCGGCGGCGGCTCAAAAGTCAAACCGGGCGAAATTTCCCTGGCCCATCATGGCGTATTGTTCCTGGACGAAATCCCTGAATTCCCACGAACCAGCTTAGAGGCATTAAGGCAGCCGCTCGAAGATCGCACCATCAGCATCAGCCGCGCCGCCGGCAAAGTTACCTATCCAGCGCACTTCATGCTGGTTGCCACGATGAACCCCTGTCCCTGTGGCTACTTCGGCGACGAAAAACGCGTCTGTACCTGTTCGCAAATGACGATCCTGAATTACCAGAAAAAGTTAAGTGGCCCGTTGCTCGACCGCATCGACATGATCGTGCCCGTCGCCAAAGTCCCGCGCAAAGACTTATTCGCTAAAGACAAAACCTCACGCTCGGCCGAGAAATTCAAGAAAGACATCGCCGCCGCTCGCGCCCTAGCAACGAATCGGCAAAAGAAACCAAACTCTGCCCTGACCAACAAACAGTTGGAAAAGTTCGCCCCATTGTCGTCAGAAGCACAACAATTATTAGAGAGCGCGTGCGAAAGATTGAACCTGTCCGCCCGAGCCAGTTTCAAAATAATTCGCGTAGCGCGGACGATTGCTGACCTGGCAAATGAAGCAAATATTACAACAGCTCACATCGCCGAAGCGCTGCAATATCGCGGATCATCGTAGAAAACCTGCCGAGCCTGAAACCGCAATCATTTCCTTTCGAGCCTTTTCAGTCCTTCTCGCAAAATCTCATTCATCAACGGTTGATACTTTGCGTTGTTTTCCTTGGCAATCGCACGATATTCTTCCAGGACATCAGCATCAATATTCAGAGTAATCCGTTTCTTCTTCGACCGTGCCAACATCTCGTCCAAGCAAATAGGTTGGATATCGTGCTCCAGCATATAATCCAGTGCATCTTCGATGTTTGATGGTGCATTGGTGTAGACAGCTTTTTTCGCATTTTTCATAAACTTCCCCCCCCCTTCTGATAGTGTCTAGACACAGACGTTAATACATACTATTGTACATATAATTATGCACAAAATCAAGAGCTTGGTTCAAGCGTTTGTAACTACTTGTTACGATTCATATGGAGTTTTGGACGCAGTAGCCACAACAGAACCAGCATCTGGGTAGGAGATACGAGGCGAAAAATCGACTTTCCAACTATCAAGCTCATATAACTTTCCGTCTGTATCAAGGTCGACATATAGTTTAATCGGAACCCCATCGGAATCGATTATTTCAGCTTCGGACAGTGTCAGCCCATAATGTCTCTCTCCATCCCCTTCCCAATGCAGACGTATGCTGCCCATTCCACCATCTTTCAAATCTTCAACAAGACAATCATCAAGAGATTTAATCAATTCTGGAGATCTTGGGCTAATCGAAACCATCGCTACTAGCAGCGCGCGTTCTTCGTCCCGTAGTTTTCTCATCGACAAGTTATCCTCTCTGCTCACCATTCCTTAATATAAGTATAACCCATTCTGCACACAAAAAAAGAATCGTCCGGACATCGCGAAATACATTACTAGCCACGCCACGCGAAAGGCCAAAGCGCGAGCGCTCCAAAATAACCCACTAACCCCTTGCGCCAAACCTCAAAACCTGATACAATTGCACGCGTAATATCAACTTAATTTCAGGTTTTTAAGGAGCAATATAGCCAACCGTTCAGTGCGAATCAACGGTGAAATCCGTGCCCGCGAGCTGCGTGTCATCGGTGAAAGCGGCGAACAACTCGGCGTTATGTCGCGTTGGGATGCCCTCGATGCCGCCCGCGATGCAGGACTTGACTTGGTTGAGATTTCGCCTCTCGCGACGCCGCCTGTTGCCAAAATCGTTGACTGGGGTAAATACCAGTATCAAAAGATGAAGGAACAACAGCGCAATAAAAAGAGCGCTCGCCAGAGTGAAATCAAGCAAATGCGCATCGGCCTCAAAATCGGTCAAGGCGATCTGGATATCAAGCTGCGGAAAATTCGCGGCTTCCTAGACGACGGCGACAAGGTCAAAATCCAGGTGATATTTCGCGGTCGCGAAATGGCTCACCCGGAAATCGGCCGCGCCCTGCTGGATCGAATTTTGGAAAGTTTGTCCGACGTTGCGATTGCTGACCAGAAACCAATCATGGCTGGCAAAAACCTGAGTGTAATGATAAGGAGTAATCCCAATGCCAAAACTGAAGACGCATAGTGGCACCAAGGACCGAGTGCGAATCCGCAAAAGCGGCGCGGTCGTCATCCGCAAAGCCGGCGGTCATCACAAACTCGCCAAGAAGACGAATTCCAGTCGCCGCGCCCGCGCGATCGATTCGGTCGCTGACGGCAAAATGGCGCGCGATTTGAAGCGTGCTTTGGGGAAATAGTTCCCTGCATTTTTGTCATCCTGAACTCGTTTCAGGATCCAGTAATTATATAAAATATTGTCAACTTAACAACGTTCTAAGGAGTAAATCATGAGAGTTAAACGAGGAGTCCCGGCCCGAGCCAAGCACAAAAAAGTTCTAAAACAAGCCAAAGGCATGCAGCACAACCGCACGCGTTCATTCCGCGCCGCCAAGCAAGGCGTCATCCGCGCCATGCAATACGCCTACCGCGATCGCCGAAATAAGAAGCGTGATTTGCGCCAGTTGTGGATTACGCGCATTAATGCTGCCGCACGCGAAAATGGCGTTTCGTATTCCGCGTTGATGGCTGGTTTGAAGGCTAAGAATATTATGTTGGATCGAAAGACCCTGGCGGATTTGGCCGCGCGCGAGCCTGAGGCTTTTGCGGCTATTGTGAAGACGGCGACGAAGTAAGCCTGAAAGATTAGTTATAAAAATAGTCCGATTTTTACGGACTATTTTATTTCATGAAAAATATATTCAGCGAAAATCTTAGCAAGATTTCTTCCAATGATTTCTTCGGCGCTTTGCAACGCTGGATCAGCATTCACTTCGCACAAGATCGGTTCGCCTTCAGTTACAAAGAAATCGACCGAGCAGTAGTCGAGTTTTAATATTTTTGCAATTCTTTCTGCTGCTTCTGTCATCTCCTGCGAAATATCGTACGACTTCACAATGCCGCCAAGTTTTATGTTCGAGCGAAAATCCTTTTCGTTCACACGCATGAATGCACCTTCGACCCTACCGCCAATCACAATCACGCGAATATCCTTGCCAACATTTTCAGAGATAAATTCCTGCAAAAGAAAATCATCTCCACTAAGTTCTTCAAAAACATCTTCTAGTATTTCCCGATTATCAATCTTGTAAATACCTCGGCCACCCTTACTGTTTTGTTTCTTAGCAACAAGCGGGAAACCCAAGATTTGTACGGCTTTATCCTTGAAGTTATTGGACAGACTTTGATCTGCTATTTCTTCATTTCCACGATTCAAAACTGCTGAAATCGTTGTTGGCATTTTGATACCCTCATCAGCAAGCAAAGTGTAAGCCATCATCTTATCATCGCAATTTGCGTTTGCTTCATACGAATTAAAAGAGCGAATGTTATTTTTTCGCAATACCGCATCAATATATTTATCGCGAACTAGCTGCACACAAAAATCGTATTCTGTAAGATCGAAATTTACTCTGCCGTTCTCTATTGCGAAAAAGATTTCATCAACTTTTAACTTATCGACCTCTATTCCTAGTTTTACAAATTCTTCTATCAATCGACCATACTGGTATTTTTTCGCATCATTTTGGAATCCCGGATAGATTAGAATTAGGCCTTTATAAGATTTCATAACTGTCTCATTATACTATAAACTCAGGTGCCAGACCACCGATAGCCGACTATATATCTTTGTTCATTTTTCCAGCAAACACACGTAGAATCCGCACAGTTTTGCCGATGATTTCGTAATAAACTACGTTCTTTCGGAGGATTAATATTTTGTATGTGCCATTTCTGGTTTTTAGATTATTTTCTGGTCGCTCTGATAATCTTTTATCAATCCCTGTACGAATTTTTCTGATGATTCCTAAATCGAAATCATTATCAAGCAAATAATACCATATCTTCTCAAAATCTTCCTCGGCCTCATCTGAGATATCAATTTGATAACGCGGCATTTTTTCTTTCGGCTTTTCGTTTTTCAAGACGTTTTTCTAGATCAGCAAAAACTTCCTCGGCTGGCCGAAATTTACCCTGTCGTGCCCTCTCAATCATCGCATCAAATTCAGCATAATTCATGCCAAAGTTCTCCTTGGCAAACTGCTTCTCGCGTTGCTTTTCGATAAATTCCATCAGCACGTCTAACTCCTTAACGGACGCATTCTTGAGATATTGTCGCACGGTAGTTTCTGTCATAACGTTATCATTATAACAAAAATAATTTCCAAATGCCAGACCACCGATAAGCCGGGTTCTGTCGTGAACGACCATCTATCTACTTCTGCCATTGCTGGCACAATCTAGCGGTTTTTCGCGGCCGGTTGACGAGCAGCCAATGCTCCAGCCTCCTTGCAGCCGACAGGGTTTACCTCCTCCGCACGTCGCCGTGCGTCGCTGCGGGCTCTTACCCCGCTCCTTTCACCCTTACCCTCGTCCGAAAACTCAGGCGGTATCGTTTCTGTGGCACTTTCCCTAGGCTCACGCCCGGTCGCCGTTAGCGACTGTCGTTGCTCTGCGCTGCCCGGACTTTCCTCTCGTACAGCCGTAGCTGCACCAGCGGTCGTTTAGCGGTCTGGCTTTTCTATTATAACAGAAAAAATTCTCGTGCTTGATGCGCATCTTCTTTGATCTGTTTTTTAAGGGATTCTACATCGGGAAAACGCATTTCGTCACGCAGCTTCTTCACGAACTCTACTTCGATGTGCTGTCCATAAACGTCCTCGTCAAAATCGAATATGTGCGTTTCCAGTATCGGCAGAGTTTCTTTTATCAAAGGATTAACCGTCGGCCGCACGCCTAGATTTGCCACGCCCTCTCGTACCGTGCCCAAGCCATGCACACGCACCGCGAACACACCGGATATTGGCGGCTTAAAATCCAGAGGTAGATTCACTGTTGGAAATCCGATCGCTCGACCTCTGGCGTCCCCATTTGCTACCCGGCCGGCAATTGCATAGGGCCGTCCCAGCAGCTGCGCAGCATGGGCAAAATCAGACGCTACCAACGATTGACGCACGGCAGTAGACGAAATTTTCTCGCCGTCATTCTCAATTACCTCTATTGTTTCCAGAGTAAAATTGTTCGAACGCGCCCGTAGAAAATCCAGATCGCCTCTCCTGTCCTTGCCGAAGCGAGTATCATGCGTTGCTAAAAACCAGCGTACATTCAACTGTTTTTCCAGAAAATCACCGACGAACGTTTCCGCATCCATTTTTGCAATGTCTGCGTCGAAACGCAACACATAAACCTGAGCAATGCCGATTTCGGCCATCTGCTCCAATCGACTGTCCAGTGAAATTATCCTTTCTGGAATTTCAGTCGGCGAAAAAAAATCGCGCGGCATCGGATCAAAAGTCATGGCCGTCGGCACGAGGTTCAGTTCATTGGCCGCCTCGACAACTCGACGCAGCATTGCCTGATGTCCCAGATGCATGCCATCAAAACCACCCAACGCTAATGCGATTGCCGGTTTGCCACCTCTGTCTTTATGCCTTCCTAACTTCACAGATTTACTTCGGTTTTACTGATAACACAGCAATTGTACCACACACTCTGTTAAGATCTATCTGCTCTCATCCAAGATTTTGTTCACTAGGCCATCGGCTAATCGATTATCCTCGCGATGAACATGACGAAAGACAATCCGCTTGAACCGAACCAACTGCCGCATAATCCGATCGTGGACTTCACGGTAATCGCTGTTTTTTATAGAAAACAACCCGTTCAGCTGATTCACCACCATCAGGCTATCACTGTAAAATTCGATGTTCTGCGCGCCTAATTCGGCCGCTTTATCCAGCGCCAATTCGACAGCAACGTATTCCGCCATGCCACTGTAACTGTGGCCGATGAATTCACCGCCTTGCGCCACGATGTTGTCGTTCTTGTCCATGATGATATAGGCCGACGCGCTCGGCCCAGGATTGCCACGTGAGCCACCATCAGAATGAATTATAAACGTTGTGTCTTTGTCAACGTTTTCAGAGCCATCCAAAACCAAGTCTGGATCGCCATATTTCACAGCGCCCAAATTTAACAGAGTAGCAGTCGAATTTGTAACGGCTTTCTGTTGTATATTTGGCAACGATTTCCAAATATAATGATCGTATTCATCGTCTAAACTAATCCGTGGTGCGCCCCTCGGTAAACCAACATCAAACACAATAAAGACATATTGCATTTCGCGATCGTCCGGATCAATAAAGCTAACCACATCGCGCAACTGCACCGTTTCAGGAAAAATTCCTGCGTGTATTTGAATCGAGCGTTTCAGCGCATCGGTCGGCTGTTCGCCTTTATGTAGTGATCCGCCAGGTAATTCGTACAGGCCCGTAATCTCTGGTCGGCCGCCGTGTCGTCGTAATAACAAAATTCGGCCGTGCCGCGACACGATCGCCCGCACGACTACTTTCTGTTTCAAATTGCCCACCTGTTCATGATCAAAATTCAAGGTGCCCGCGGTGACAAGTGGAATTTCCTTGAAGCCCAAGGTGGATATCCATGAGATCCCGACCACGGTCGAAATCACCGGATTTCCGTATTCCGATTCGTTGGAAATCATATGCCCCGCGGGACACTATTATTATATCACAATAAAAGGTTTCGAACATCGCGAAAAGTGTTACCAGTCATGCCTCGTGAAAGGCCAAAGCGCGAGCGCTCCTAAGAGATAATCGGCAAATCCCGCAGCGACCGTTCAACCTCGGCAGGCGCCTGCGGAGCAAAAATGTAAAGCTGTTCCAGTTCTGTATCTGATTCGTTAACATGCGCGTGCATCGTCCCGGCCGGGATCAGGACTGAGTCGCCAGCGTTCAGCTCGTACTTGTCGCCATCTTCTGTTTGCACTAATCCGGAGCCGCGCAACATGTAAATCACTTCATCGAAAATCCGCACATGCATCGGCGTAGACTTGCCCGCCGGAATCCTGACCGTGCCCATATCTAAATGTTTCGCACCACTGAAACTATCCTGCAAAATTTGCAAAGTCAGACCGTTACCAAAATCACGAACTGGCGTTTCGTCTCTCTTGACCACTGTTAATTTCGCCATCTACACCTTCCTACTTAAACCAATTGCACACCAAAAATCGCTGCGAAAATCTTTAGAATAAAGTTAATGATCGCACCCAGCACAATACCCAACGGCTTCGATAGAATCAGCACGATAACAAAGATTATAATCAGCCCCATCTGTTCGATGAATTCCATGGCCCGTCGCACGCCCTCCGGCGCAATTGCGTACAATACGCGCGAGCCATCTAACGGTGGAATCGGCAGAATGTTAAACGCAAAGAACCCTAGGTTCACCATCACGGCCACAAACAAAAATTGCCCGACGAATCCAGCCGTCCCAAACAAAACCAACGCTCCGAAACAGCCAAACGCCAACACCAAATTCGTCAACGGCCCAGCAATCCCGACTAACGCTGCGCCCCACTCACCGCCTTTTACGCGATCAGGCCGGAACGGCACTGGCTTAGCGCCACCGAATATCGGCATATGAAAAATCGCCAACATTACCGGCAGCAGAATCGTCAGGAAAGGATCGATGTGCCTGATCGGGTTCAGCGACAATCGCCCGTTTTCCTTCGCCGTCGCGTCGCCCAACCAATAGGCCGTCAACCCGTGCATCAGCTCGTGTAGCACCATCGACGCGAACACGGCGACCAGCACCATCACAACATAAGTAACATCAAAATCCATGCCAACATTTTACCATAATCTCGGGTACATTAAACCTATTGCTTAATCGAGGTTTTTTTGCTATAATTTTCCTAAGTTTAAGTCAAAGGAGTTTTTTGTTATGGCAAGTCAATGTCAAGTCACCGGAAAAGGCAAAATGTTCGGTCACAACAAGATTAGCAAATCGGAGCGCAAAACCAACCGCGCCTTCAACCCGAACCTGCAAAAGATCACCACTGTTGTTGATGGCAAGAAAGTTCGCCTGACTGTTGCAGCTAGCACGATTCGCACCCTAAAGAAAAAGGGTTTGATTTCGTCGCGGAAACCTGCTGCTTCTGCAAAATAATCTTTGTCAGTGAGTAGATTAGCACCCCCCCCCACCGGATCTGGCGAACATAGAAAGACTCCTTTTCTATGTCGAAGATGGGTACAACGCACAGCTGCTGGAACCTACGGTTTATCCATGGTTGCAGGCATTGGCGACTGGACAGCATACCAAATTCAAGACGACACATCTAGAGTTGTTAGGGTGGCCGATAATGGCCGAAGCGCCCTATGCGCCAGCGCCATCCCAGGCGTCACTAGCGAAGTCCCACCAGACGGTATAGACAAGTCCACCGGTAAAAGATGGCCGATATTTAATTCTCTTGAACAAATTGGTGCCGATCGTATCGAGGCAGTTGATTACGGAACCCATTTCGAAGCACAGGAGGCTATCAACACGATCACCGGGCTCATCGAAAGCCAAGCAAAGACCTGCGATAGAGTTATCGTCTATGCCTCTTCCCTAGGGGGAGATCTGGTTATGCCGGCTATAGTTCGGGCTGACTTAACAGACGAGCAACTTGGCCATATAGTGTTAGTTATTGATAGCGCGCCAGCCGGTAAAGACACAGTCATGACGCCATTCGCCGTGGTATCTGATTACTACCAACCTGGCCCTGTTGTGGATTTAGCGCTCAAGGCCCCAATCCCAGGCTATGCGCCGGATGGTTTATTTAGCAAATTTGTAACGCCCGACCAGCCACATCATAAATACGAGGCTTCTGTGTTGATTGCACAAGGTCGCTATATCAATGATTTTGACCCAGCCGACTATTCCGAATCGCCGCAATTGGGGAAGCTTGGGCAAATAATTTATGTCGAGAACACGGGAAATGACGAAAACAGGGGTGATCAAGTCGTGCGCCAACCACTGGCCGCAAAAGGGTGGGAGAATGCTTTCGGCAACTATGACAACTTTCAAGTGTTCACTGTTAATCCTCCACCTGGGTACGTTGGCAATATGCATACTTTTTGTGCTAATAACGAAATGTCAACTAATTCAGATTGCACTAACCTCTTTTTTGGTGATATCCTGCCATTCATCGTCCTTATGACTCATAATAAATATCAGACCGATAATGTCACCCCTGCTATATCCTCATCCGAACAAGACCTAGTGCAAAGATGTCAAGGAACCTATGGAGGGCACTGGTGCATCTAGCACCAATTACTCACGCCGTCCGCGCTAGTTCCATCACAGTCAAACCATCTGGCAAATCATTCTCTGACTTGAGTTTCAGCACCGTCACCTTTTCATGCGCGCCGCCCATTTCTTTGATGAATTCGTCGACTGATTCTTGCGGTACTTCGTATTTGACATGCGCGTCGGCGTAATGCGTTGGGATAACAATCTTCGGTGCAATCTGGCGCACAATCGTCGCTGCATCGCGCGCGTCCAATGTATAGCCACCGCCGCCGACCGGAACGACAACAATGTCAACCATACCTAGATTTTCCAAATCATCATCAGTTAATGGCGCGACCGTGTGGCCGATGATAGCAACGCGAATATCGTCAGCCTCAACGGCGTACATCGTAGCGTTCTGGGCTTTTTCGTCAGCATCCAGATGCGCTCGTGCCGCAACACCTTTTACTGTGACGTCATTTCGTTCGTATTCGCCAGGCATGTCGATGACAAAGTTCTTAGCATCTTTTTCGACATCCTTGCCAGCCTCGCCCTGCTTGGCTAATAACTCCTGTGCGAATTTTTCTTGTGTTGCTAAAATTACAGCATCGAGATTTTGCGCTTCTTTAACAGATACGTTAGTTGTCGGATCAACAACGATCAAGATTTTCTTGTTCTTGATCACAATACAGTTTGCGCCACGATAATCGATTTCCATTTTACTTCTCCTCCTTATCATAAAATTTTCCTGCGCGGTATTTTGCGATTGTTTTTGCACTTGGGAAATACATATTTTCCGGCAAGCTATCCAGATCGAACCATTGCCATTTAGTGATCTTGTCTGGTTCCATCGCGCGTGGCTCGCCATCAAAATTACGCGCCAGGATACCGATCGTTACGTAATGCGCCAGGTCGTTTTTGTCAGTCTGGATCGTCTTGACCTCTAGATGGCGAGCTTGCAGGCCCGTCTCTTCCTCGGTTTCGCGCGCGGCAGCTTCTTCAAAACTTTCGCCAAATTCTATCTTTCCACCTGGCAGGGTCCA
>WRLL01000008.1 GCA_009777625.1 Candidatus Saccharimonadota bacterium | reverse complement strand
ACTTTTATATTTCTCGTTTTTGTTTTTGTTCTAGCGCGCCCTCATTCAGTGGCCTTTTCGGACCAGAACTCTCTGCGCGCGCGATTTATTGACAACTTTGATCTGCATAAATCGCTCCTTTCTGTTTTTATTTATTGCTGCGCGGTTGCCCGTCGCGGTTGGTTAACTGATTGTGGAGTATGGTGGTAAGTCGTAACTTTTTCGGCGGCGCGTAATTTTGCACTGCGCGCTCGCGGATTTTCATCGTTTTCGGCTCCCGAAATCGGATGTTTGGTAAGGATTTTTAAAGTAGCTTCAAGGCCGTCTTCGCTCCGCTCTTTCAGGAAATTCTTCACGATTCTATCTTCCAGCGAGTGAAAAGAAATGATCGCCAGTCGCCCGTCGTCGTTCAACAAATCAGGCAAAATCGGCAGAGTTTTCTTCAATTGCCCCAGCTCGTCGTTGACCGCGATCCGAATCGCCTGAAAAGTTTTCGTCGCCGGATGGACTTTGTGGTACTTGCCGCCGTCTGTTTTCGCGATGGCGATTCGTACGACTTCGGCCAGGTCGTTGGTTGACGTGAACTTCTCTTTCTTCCGCCGCAGCACAATCGCCCAGGCAATTTTCGCAGCCAATCGTGGCGGTTCTTCGCCGTATTCGATCAAGATCTTTTCCAAGTCTTTTCGCGACCAACGATTGACGATTTCCGCGGCTGTTAATTTGGCCGACTGATCCATTCGCATGTCCAGCGGGCCGTCTTTAGCGAAAGAAAATCCGCGCTCAGCCAAATCCAATTGTGGCGAACTAACACCGAGATCCAACAAAATCATATCAAATTTCGCATTCTCATCGCATAATTTCTCAGCTGCTGCCAAAAAATCGCTCTGAATAATGCGCGCGCTCTGCTCCTGCAAATCGCCGAGATGCGAAATCGCAAACTCGTCGCGATCAACTAAGGTCGCACAATTCGCTGCGCGATCGCGAGCAATCACCGCTCGGGCATGACCGCCGTAACCGGCCGTCAAATCCAAGTAGCTTTCACCCGCCCTAGGCCTTAGTAAATCTAAAACCGCGTCGAGCAGAACTGGAATATGGAGTTGTTGTGGTGTGATTTTCATATCCTTTTTCGCGCGAAACCGCGCTCCTTTATGATAGCATAAGAGGAGAAGATTTCACGCTGTTGTTACGGAGGCCACCTATTCGGCAATCAGTTTTGATTTTCAAACTGTTTGTTTTATTTTTCTAAGTTATGCTTGTTCATTCGTTGCATTCTCTATCAAAGAAAATCCGGTCGAACAAGCATATGAGAGACTTATGTGTGAGGTGGAGTTTTTGTTTGAGCTACTTGCGTAGCCCGATGTCCGACAATCCATTTAGCCGGCGATTGCTTTCCGGCTGATTGCCGAGTAGTTGGCCTCTGTGTTTGTTAAGGTGCCCATTTGATTCGTTAGCGATTTCCCGCCGCTGAACCATATTTTTGAAATTGTTAAGGATTTTTCGTCGCGGACTGCTCAGCCATTTCCTTGGACAGGATCCGCCAGTATTTCCCCGCCCGGACGACCACCAGTTCGCGATCGATCCCAGCGTAATCCAACAGGTGTTGCTCAAGGGTGATGCGGCCCTGCTTGCTGTCCGGCCGAACGTCGATCTTGCCCATGCGGAACTGCACGTTCAGATCAGCGATCTTTTCGTCCAGGATGTCGCCGACCAGCGCCTGCTCGATGTCCTTGTCCCAGACATTTTTCGGATACATGTGCAGATACTGACCGAAACCGCGAGCGATAACAACATCGGTAAGGCTGTCGCGCAACTCTGGCGGTAAAGTCAAACGATTTTTGTCGTCCAATCTCCGCTCAAAGTAATCCATTTCGGTCCGCCGCCCTTCCCTGTTAATTCATTGATTTGATGTTCTGTGGTGTTTGTTTATTTCCACTGACCAAATTATATCACCCACGATCACCCATTTCAAGCCCCTATGACCCACATTTTGATTAAGTCAAAGAAGAATCTGTGGATAACTCTAAAATAACAGATGAAGAAAATTAATAGCGTTGTGAAGAATACAATCCCGTTCGCTGCGCCGGAACTGAATAAAGACTTTTACTGCCAATTATTTTCGCCGTTTCTGACCATCGCTGCTCCCTGTCTCCAGGTTGATTTGCTTGAGCAAAAGCACGTAACGTTGCTATCGATTGATCTATCTCTTCGAGACTGTAGGGTTCTACCATCCGACATAGCTCTTCATCACCGATTAATGCCATTCCCGCCAACCAATCCAATTCTTCTTTACTAACTGGTCTAGTCAAAAACCTTAGTGCAGCATCCCAATCACGTGAATATTTACCCCCCCCCATGGGGTTTGTGTCGTCTCCAGTTTCAGCGCTCATAATAATCATATTATATAAGATAACCGCGTGTATGTCAATAAGATGATCTGTCCGGAAAACAAACCAACGGTGATGAAGTGAAGATAATAATTACTCAAGCTCAAATCGATAAGGATTTGACTCGCGCACAAACGCACCGCGTTTCTCATAAAAAGCATGTGTAGCCGCGCGGTCCTTCCGCGAAGTAAACTCAATCCGATCCAGACCCTGCTCGCGTGCCCAGGCCACCGCCGCGTCCCACAATTTTCCTCCGATGCCCCCGCCCTGCGTGTCAGCGTCAACTACGATCTCTTCCAGATAGCCGATTCGGCCGGCAAATGGCGCGTAAACTGTGTTCATCGTGACAGCGCCAACAATTTTGCCAGTTTCGTCGCGCGCGACAATCTGCGCATGGCTCGGCGATTCGACGATTTTTCTTAGCATCTCATCGCCCATGGGACTATCGTCAAAGCGTGCTGACAGCGAAGGCCCTAATTTCCCAATGCCAACCGCATCATCATGACTAAATTTTTTCAGCCTCTCGATTGTAATTTCTTTAATCATTCTTTTCCTTCTTATTAATTTGCGCCGCGACGATTTTGATCGAACCCAAGACATCCGCAGTTGTGCTGCCGCGCGACAGATCGGAAATAGGCTTGTTAAAGCCAAGCAAGATCGGTCCATATGCATGCGCACCAGCAAACTGTTCTAATGCCTTGTACAAAATGTTACCGCTGTTCAGATCGGGCGCAATTAACACGTTAGCTTGGCCGGCGACCTCTGACTGTGAGCCTTTTTTCACAGCCACGCGCGGATTGATCGCGGCGTCGAGTTGCATCTCACCATCGATTTTCAAGTTCGGGTTTTTCCCCTTAACAATCGTAATCGCCTCGTTGATTTTGGCAATTGTTTCGTCCTTTCCACCCGATCCATAAGTCGAAAAACTCAGGCAAGCCACCCGCGGTTCGGTCTTAAGAATTACCCCTGCCGCATCGGCAGTTAGCAAAATGATATCCGCCAACTGCTCGGCCGTCGGATTCTTCACCACGCCACCATCGGCCATCACCAAAGTTTTGTCCGCAAATTCAGTCGGCAAATTCTCTGGAAATTCTATCGCAAACAACGAACAAAAGGTTTTCACATCCGTCCGCATGCCAACGAAATCGCGCGCTGACAAAATCACATCGCGCGTCGTGTAGTCGATGCCGGCCACCGCGCCGTCGACTTCGCCGGCGGCCAGTTTCTTCATGGCAACTATTAAAGAATTTTCTCCGGATTCTGAGGATCCTGAAACAAGTTCAGGATGACTATTATCCAGCAAAACCGGCTCGCAAATCCCCTGCTCTGCGGCCATTTTTGCGGCTTCCTTGATGAAGTCATTGCAGCCTTCGGGAAAAATTATTTTTGGGATACTTTTCGTCATGATTCTCCTTATTTACCCATTACTTCTTTATCACAAATCAACGTTACATCCGGGTGCATACATAGCATTGTCGCCGGCACCTGCGTGTTAACCTTATTCTTTAACAAAGATTTCACCGCCGCGGCCTTTCCTGCACCGCTGGCCAATATAACAATTTTCCTGGCTTTCATAATGGTCGCGACTCCCATCGTCAGCGCCTGCGTCGGAACCTGGCTTCTGTTGTCGAAGAACCGCGAGTTGGCGTCAATTGTGTTCTCCGCCAGATCGACAACGTGCGTATCAGCTGTTAACTCATCACCAGGCTCATTGAAAGCAATGTGGCCATTTTGCCCTATGCCCAAAATCTGCAGATCAATGCCGCCTTTTTCTGTAATTGTTTTCTCATACTTTTCACATTCCGCGTTCGCATCTTTTGCCTCGCTATTCGGGATGAAAGTATTCTCGCCCTTGATATTAACTTTACTGTAAAAGTGTTCCTTCATAAAGTAAAAGTAGCCCTGCGGATTCGCCCGTTCTATCGGATAATAATCGTCCAGATTAAAGGAAGTCACGCCAGAAAAATCCAACTTTATCTCAGCCAAAGTTTTATACATTCCCACCGGCGTCGATCCGGTCGCCAAACCTAAGACACAGTTTGGTTTCATAATTATCTGACTTTTGACAAATTCCGCCGCCAGGCGTGACATTTCGTCGTAGTTATCACAAACGATGATTCTCATAACTTTTCCCCCTTGATGCTTTTCTTCTAGTCACATCGCACCGCGCCAGCGAGATCTGGTGTAATCTCGGTCGCACGAGGAAATCTGATACGATACAATTATAACATGATATCGCAGAAGGAATCTACGACCTTTACGTTCTTTGCCAGCAATTCATGATCATTCTTATCTGCATGACTGCCGCGATTCAGCAAAAATCCCCTTGCATTAGGCAACTTTTCAAATCCATTGAAACTCCGGTCGCGATCGTCAACTAAAATAATTTCCGAATAAGTTTCTCCATTAATTTCATAATGATCGCCGTTCCATAGCCGAGAGATTTCCAGCGTCTTGTCGGGGTGGTCAAGAAAAATCGCTGGCAAATCTAAACCTAACGCATTTATCTTGGCCTTCTGAAATTCTTCCTCACCAAAGGTCATAATGATCGGCACGAACTTATCCTGATCCAAATTATCTAAAAAATCAGCTACGTCCGTGTGTATGAACTGCGGTGCGTTTTGTCGGCAATAATCGCCGTCGCACTTCTTTTCATCATCGGTCATCATTTGATAAGGCTCGAAAGCATTCCCGTGTTTCCGATACTTTTCCAACGATTCGATAATTTTCGCATTTGTCTCATTAGAAAAGTTCTCAGCCCAAAATTGATTGTAGCCAACCCGAAAGCTATTCAAATCGAAAATTGTGTCATCAAAATCAAGTAATAAAGCGGTTTTCATATTACACAAATTATAACAGGTTTTACTCGGCGGCCGAAAGGAAAAAGAGCAGCTCGAGACAAAAATCATACTTTTTGTCCCGGCGCGATGAGAAAAAACCTTGGTTTTGTCTCATGCCCTAAGAAAAATAAATCTTCATGATCGCTCGTGCGGCGGCGTCTGGGTCGTGACGAATCAATGTTCGCTGCGATGCTAGCGGGTCTTTCTTGTTCTGATTTTCCCAGACTTCGCCGGCCAGCAGTTCCGCGCCTTTGGCTTTGTAATGGGCTGCTTTCAGCGCTGCGGCGTCGATCTCGACTGGCAATTCTCCTTCGGCGGCATACTTTTCTAGCAACCTTTTGCCGGGCTGGTGAACGTTATAAATCACATAGTCGAGGAATTTTCCGCCGGCCAGCCGTTCCATTTCGGCCGCCAAATCGTGAACTTTGAAATTGTCGGTCTGTCCAGGTTTATTGATCAGGTTGCAAACGTAAATTTTGCGTGCCGTAGTTTTTCGTAGTGCCGCGCCGACGCCCGGCACGACCAATGCTGGCGCCAGGCTTTTATAGACACTGCCCGGTGAAATCACTACGATATCGGCCGCCATGATTGCTTCAACGGCTGCTTTGTTGACCTTGGGACGCGGCTCTAGCCAGAACTTGGGGTGCTGTTTAACAAATGTTGCACCATCGATATTGCGCTCATGACGCAGGACTTCCTTGCCACCGTGGTCCAGGCAAATTGTAATTTGATCCAATGTGATCGGGATGACCTGCCCTTCGACGTTCAACACATCGTCAGCCAACTCGATCGCTGCCGACATACTGCCGGTCATTTTCTCCAGCGCCGCCAGAAAAAGATTGCCGAAGGCATGACCCGCCAAACTCCCCTCGTCAAAACGATAGTTGAACAGATCGCGCGCTCGTGGTGAACCACTCAACGCCACCAAGCACTGTCGCACATCGCCCGGCGGCAACACCCCCAATTCATCGCGCAGCTGCCCCGTCGAACCGCCGTCGTCGGCCATATTGACCAACGCCGTTATATCGTGTGCGTAGTTTTTCAGCCCTGATAATATTACGAACGAACCGGTTCCACCGCCGATGACGACGATCTTGGCGCCGGTGACTTGAGCTTTGGGTTCTTCTAACATGACGATATTGTATCACAATTAATCGCGCTCTAGTGCTTCAAGTAAAGCCGCTGCCTGCGGCGTGTGAATGTTGACACCACCGAATAGCAGAGTCTCGCTATCGAATTCTCGGGCAATTCGGTTAAACAGTTGTTCTCCGTTGGTATTTCTAAATTGCGACAGATTGCCCATAGCGACAACTTTTACGCGCCCTTTCGGATCAAGTTTTCGCACGCCATCCACGACCCGCTTTTCAAATTCCCCAATTGCAAAGATGTAATCGACTTTCAACGTGTTAACAGCGATATCGACAAACTGCATGACGCGTTCCGGCCGATCGCGACGATTGTTAAGAATCACTGCTTTCTTGACATCATCGCCCAATTCCTTTGACAGTTCATTGACTGTCAGAATGAAGCTTTCACGGTCGTTAATGGCAAACAGGTTGGCCCAGTGAATCGTCTTCTTATTCTTTTCAAGGTGTTTGACCACAAATGCACCTGGGTCGGGCAAAGCCTGCCACATGCCAGATAACGCCTTTTCGCGTTTAATGCCGCAAAGCTCGGCGACTTTCAGGGCAATCGCCACATTTGATTTGTATTCGAAATGCGAAAAGCCAGCCATGTCCTCGTCGCTGATCTTCATGCGACGCGTTGTGTGCATTGTTGTGCCGCGCTGGTTGCAGATTTTTTGAAAGATTGCCCGCAATGCAGGATTTCTTTCAGAGGTCACGAAATGCCCGTTCTCTGGAATAGTGTTAGCCAGACTACGCGCGATTTCCGGCAGAGTCTTCCCCATCATGTCAACGTGGTCCTGACGAACGTTCGTGATAATGCCAATCGTTGAATGCATGATCTTTGATTCCAGATAGTCCTGGTAAATCGGGTTAATCGCCATACATTCCAACACCACTGCGCGGAATCGACCGTCCCCAATATATTGATCTAGAATTCGTTTCTGCTCGTGAATGTTGGCTTCTTTCCGCTGGATAACAATATCATGTGTATGGCCAAGAATAATCCGCGCTGCCGTGCCCGTTGTCTTGGCCATCGTTGGGATTCCGCCCTCGCGCAGGGCTGCCGCGATCAACCGCGTCACCGACGATTTGCCACGTGTGCCGTTGACATGGACGCGATAGTTAAACGTTCTTTTCATCCGCCTTTCGTGTCGTTTGTTAGTGCGCACACTATTAAAAACATACATTCCCGCGACCGCTGTGACCGTCATCGTAATTATCATCTAAACCGCCAACCTCGTTAAGTACGAAACCAACATGGACGGCATGACGCCTTTCTTGATCGAATCCTTTGGCGATTGCAAAGTCAAGTCATTCGTCACGACCGCCACCGCGATCAACGACGCCGTTACCGACACTAAATAACCCGGCACAAGGTATCGCGCCGCTATCCAATCCATTATACTGACCACGACAAAGCCGGCGACTAAACTTAGCACAAAACGCCGCAAACCGATCACCTGAGTATATTTAAGAACAATCTGAATCGCAAAGTAGCTGAAAATAATGCCCGCCACCAACATCAGCGCCTGAACCCACGAGCTAACTGCAATCGCCGCCACGATCGGTCCAATCACATAGCCGCCGCTGCGCAGGCCAAACTGCCAGTATGTTATTCCCGCTATTGCCAAACTGACTGGCAAAACTATGAAAGGATTGACCAGCTCCAAATGCTGATAATGCGCCAGCGACGCCGCCGATTGCGTCAAGGTCCCAACTGGCAAAACCGCCGCCAGCGTAATACCAATAATATATACCGTAAAAGTAACCACCAATGTGCCGAATGTCACCGGCGTTACGCCATACTTTCGCGCACTGATCGTGAACAGCCCGGGCGTCACCAAGTTCATTACGATGAATTCATGACTGTTGGCTATGTATTGTTGGAAAAGCGCCATCACAATCAATGACAGCATGATCGACAGCGACATAGCCGCCAAAGATTCCATACGATGCGACAACGGAAACCGCGCCAAGAATAATTTATATATTCCCCAGTTTGCTGCGCTGAGCAGCACCATAATGATAAAAGGAACTAGCCCGCTGTACAGCGCCAAGGCCATCAAACTCGGCACGATAATGCCGCCCGGCGTAACACCGAACTTCATCTTGTAAACCAGCGCTAGGACCGCACCTAATAAAAACACAGCCCTCGCGAGTTCCAGCGAACCCCCGAATACTTCCACTAATTCCCTCTCTTATGTTTTTACATGTTTCGATTTTAGCACTGCAAACCGCTTAAGTCAATGTTGTAAAAATAAAACTGGCGTTTTGCAAGTAGCGGAGATCGGTCCCGCAAGCTCCCAATCTCCACGCGACTTTCGAAAGACGGCACGGCCACTATAAATCTATTTGACTAAAACCCCAGAACAAATTGAAAATCATATAAAGAATAGAAAGAGTTACCACGATAACCATAATCCACATCTGTCGCGACCACTTTTTCTTTTCAATTCGCGCTCCTGATTCGGCAATCACATTTTCTGAAAAGGTTTGCGTCGCCGCATCCTTATAATTTTTGGCCTGATGAGAAATCTCTGGCGCTAGACGAGCGGCCGATTCGAGGAGGCTTTGCATTGTTTTCTTACTATTAAAAGAATAGCTGCCCGAGAAAATATACAGCCAATCGTCAATGATTTCGTAATCATATTGCCAACCATGATCAAGGAGCGACGCCATGACATTCGGCGCCAAAACCTGTAGCGCGTCAACGCGATATTGCGGCGGCGCGTAAACAACGAAAGTTTTCGGGAAATCGCCCTCGAGCTTCAGCTTTTCGACCTTATATCCGCTGATCTGAGGATTGATCATGTTCTTCTTTGAGTTAATGAAAAGATGCGGCAGTCGGCGCGGCAGTTTGATGGCCACATAACTATATGTGTAAGTCTGCTGATTCTTGCCATGACCGACTGTGTAAGTAAACCGGCCTAGGTGATTTTCCTGATTCGGCCAACTAATTATATCGCTGATCTTTTGGCTGTGACCTAATTTAAAGATCATCAGGTCTTCGGTCGGTTTGCGGACTCGAGCGTCATATTTCAATCCGTTGTCCTGTGCAAATTTTAGCAGCCTCAGTTTGGTGCGCAAAAACCAGCGCGGAGCCTTTACTATGAAAAGTATTATTAACACTAGCCAAATCGTCTGCATGAAAATCTGCGAGAAAGACCAACCAGAATCACCACCGCGTTCGAAAAGGCCAACCAGGTTCATCAGGAAACCGAACGCAGTAAAACCACCAAAGAAGTAAAGAATAACACGAAAGATTTTCATCTGTCGGCCAGTCTTTTCCAACCCGGCCGTTTCGATCTGTTGCGGCGTGAAATCGTTGATGTCGAACCGCGCGTCCTTTTCCAGCGCGTTGTAATTTAGATTCGCGTTGATCATTCCTATTCCCTCCTCATTTAGGTTAATTCCCCTATAGCACCAAGATAAATCAACAAAGCAGCCAACAAAATCAGCTGGATTATGTATGCAATTATCCAAAATTTCGCCCACGGCCTGAGTCGTGACCACCAAACGCGTTTCTGAATTCGCGCGCCATGATCAGCCACTGAATTTTCGCCAAAAGTTCGGGCGCCAACGTCCCGATAATTCTTTGACTGATGCGTAAATTCGGGCGCCAACCTGGCCGTCGACTCGAGAAGATTTTGCATCGTTTCTTTCTTTGCCAAAGCATATTGCGAAAAAATATCCAATGAATAAATGTATAAACGATCATCCAAAATCTCGTAATTGTACTGCGTGCCATGATCCATCAGCGCCGCCATGACGTC
This sequence comes from Candidatus Saccharimonadota bacterium, assembly GCA_009777625.1. GTDB lineage: Bacteria > Patescibacteriota > Saccharimonadia > Saccharimonadales > Saccharimonadaceae > WRLL01. The sequence continues at coordinate 25,112 of WRLL01000008.1, read as the reverse complement.
CGGCGTGAAAACTTGCAGCGCGTCAACCGCATATTTTGGCGGCGCGTACAATGTAAAAGTGTTGGCAAAATCGCCCTCGAGTTTCAGCTTCTTAACGCGGAAAGTATCAGTTTTTATATTAAGTTTATTCTGGTTCGAGTTCAGAAACAGCTGCGGCATATGGCGCGGCAACTTGACGGACATATAGTTTATTGCAAAAGTATGTCGCAGGCCCGCTTCGTATTCAAACCGCCCCAGCGCATAGTCGCCCTTTGACCAAGAAAGAACTTTCTCGTCTGATTTGAATCGACTGCGACTCGCCACGCTAAACATAATTCGGTCAGCTGACGGCTTGTTGGTGTACGAGCCGCCATATTTCAATCCGTTGTCAATCGCAAACCGCAGGAGTTTGTACTGATAATTTTCCAATCGGTCGATGACCCACTTGAAATAAAAAATTATCGAAGAAATAATCAACAACACCGCCAACGCGTCTATGGGGTTGTTTGATATGCTTTTCACAGTTTCGTCACTTTTTAATATAATGGGCAAAATCACAACGACAGACAGAAGGACTAAGAAACCTAGTATGATTTTTTTCGAGGAGCTCGTCAAAATATTTCTTCGCCCAAAGCCATTCTCCTCCAACTGCTGACGCGTAAAATCACGGCGTTTGAACTTGATGCCTTTTCCCAGGGCGGCGTAGTTCAGTCTGGACGGGTTGAACAATTTACTCGCCTCCGCTGGTGTCTAGCATCTTCTTCCCTTTTATCTCGTATTTCAAGCCCGTCAAATCGCTGGTCATAAAATCATCGTTCAGCAGGCTAACAAAAGTATCGACGTCGTGCCCATCCATGATGATGATCGCACCATCGTCGGCCGTCATCAGATCCAGCGCCATATTTTCGGAATAGCTGACGATTTCCTCCTGGGTTTTCGTGCCAAGTTCAAGGTCCTGCAGTTTGTTGATAGTTTTCGTACGACCGGAAATCAATGTGTTTAAATCCTGCCCTTCCGGGAAATTCAGCTGATACCGCGCCAAGATTTGCTCGACCTTCTTATCCGCGATCGCTTGCTGTTTGTAAGCATAGCCGAACATGGCTTCGAATTTTTTAGGGCTAAAAGCGAAGATTCTGTCTTCCGCGATCAACACCTGGTTGTCAGTCGGAACTTTGAACGCCGTGGCAGCCTTGAATTCTTCCAACTTGCCGCTGGAACCGATTTCCCACGCACTTCTTTCGTTCAAGGACGACGCGCCGCTGATCCCTTTTACAATGTAAAAAGGTTGAAAATCTTTGTGCGAAAACTTGGCCACGATCATCTTGATCGTTTTGAATTCATGATCGTATTCGTTGAAGGTTTCGATGTCGCGCCGCTGGTTTTCGATCGTGTCCAACACGACTTTGGCGTTGTTGACCTGCGCCCGCGTCGAATATAGCAGCACGCCCGGTTCGGCTTCCGATTTTTCGTATTCGCGAATTTCCAGGCCTAAACCCGCGCCCTTTTCAATTTCGTTCAAAATTTCGTACAAGAAAACCGGCGCAATCTGCGGTTTCAGTTCCGACGCCACCGGCAGATGATAAACCGAATATTTCTTATTTACGACAAAAAATTCCGTCTCCAGCTCGTTCTTCACCCGCGCCAAGTTATTCGCCCACGCGAAAATGTCAAATTGCTTTTCCGCGCCCTTCTTCTCTACCCCATTTTCTTCATTCATGCTAAGAATTTTACTATAAATAGGCCGATTACGCCAGCAGCAGATCAATCGCCGGGATACTCATCCGCCGAGTCTGGTGAGCAACGCCGGGAACCACTTGGCGTTTCCAAGCATACGGCAGGCCAAGAGTCGCCGCATACGCCTGAGACTTACTATAGAAATTATTGCCGCGATCCCAACGATTCAACCCCTGTGCATCGGTGTATTCATCATGCTGCAAGTCATCATCATTCTCATTTGTGTCCTGATCGCCGAGCAGAATTGTCAGATCAGCACTAAACGCCGCCGGCCAATCGAACAGGGCCGCTGGAGCCCCGCCCGACCCATACGGATAAGGCAAAGTCGGATCAGTCATCGTGTACCAACCGGCATTCGCAGCAATTGCACGTCGCAGCGGAACACCGCGAATAATTTCAACATATCGATGAGTAAACTGCGCGCCGGCTGAATGCCCGAACATATCAAAGGTAGTTTGCTGACCACCGATCCTTGAACGCATTTCATAAAACAAAGGTTCGATATAAGAAAAAGTCCACTGCGACGCCGGCAACAAATTCCCGCTGGCGTTCAAAATAAGGCCCTGATTGTACCGACGCGACCCCGAAAAGTTAATCGTGTCAAACTCTGGCACAACGACGACAATCGGTTTATCAGCGATAAGTTCAGCCCACGTATTCCGCAGACCAACAGCGTCGCGGCTATTACCGTGCATGGCGATTACTATCAACGAAGTCCGCGGATCGCCAGAACCAATCGCATAATGAATCGGAATCTGCGGCAGTGAAAGCCCCGCCGGGGTAAAATCGAACGATCCAACAGCATCAATCACCGGTGAATTAGGAGCGCCAGGACCGGGATTAATCCCCCTTCTCTTCCACCGATCCCCCGGCACCATATCCGTCGGCCCTGGATGATCCGGGAAATCCCCGGAATCAAAGACTACACGGCCAGTGTAATCTGCTGGAATGCTAGTCAAACGACTCGGGAAAGTCGTCGCACTGTTGGCCCAGATGACAAACAAAGAATTGCTTAAACTTAATTTATTATTCAGGGCCGCCGACGTCGCAGTTGAAATCGGCTTGTTCAAATCCGACGTGTTATCGACATTGCCCAAACCCACATCAGATCGCGCCAAGACAACAGCTCCAACCCGTCCAGCCACCGATGTAACCGGCGCAGTAGCCGAAACAGCCGCCGCATTCAAAGTGCCATCCGAATTATGCGCTACATTCAAAAAATCATTTAGAACCGTGCCCCAGTTATCCGGATCGCCGCCGACAATTGGCAAACGTGCCATTTATTTTTCGTCCCGCGTGGTTTGCATCGCGTCTCATTGTAAAGCATATCCGTTTTAGTGTAAAGGTTGAACGACTCGCGATACGACAGAACTTGACGAAAGGTCAAAAAGATATATAATTTATATAAACTTTTCGTGAATCTGAGGATTCAGGAAAAGTTGCGCTCACAAACCACCTGTCGCGCGTCTTTTCTGACGCTGCGACTCACCAGAAAGGAAGCATCATGCCAGCCAAGGTCAAGCAGTACATGATTTGGCTAGCAGTAATCTTCGCGGTGTTCGCCACCGTGAAGAACCCCGAACAGTCGGCCGAGGTCGTGCGGACAATTTGGGACCTGCTGTACATGATAGTCGGCGGGTTCTTGGAGTTCTTCTCCGCCCTCACTTCATTTTACATGTCTGCTAATTCAATCACCCGCTTCGTGCCGGTGATTTTTTGCTTTCGCGCTTCGTTGGCCCATTCGTCGGCCAATTCATTCAACTCTGTGCCAATATGGCCACGCGTCCAAATCAAACTCGCTCGAGAGTTCTGAAACGCTTCAAACAACGGCTGCACAATGTCAAGGTTTTTGATCCCGCCCTTCTTGTGCCAGCCGTTCGTTTTCCACGTCGGCGCCCATTTCGTCAGAACATTGATCCAGAACTCACTGTCAGTGGTGATTTCGCATTCTTCTCCGTCGGCATCTGTTAAGGCCGCCCAGATCGCCAAGCCTTCCATGCGGATATTGGTCGTTCGTATTCGTGCAACTTCAGAGCCAGAAGATTCAGAGCCGATTAAATATGGCACGCCATCCTTAATCACCGCAAAACCACCTGGCCCCGGATTTGGCGAGGCTGAACCATCGGTAAAATAGCTTATCATGGTAATAAGTATAACACGCACCAAACAAAGAGGAGCCCGCGAAGGCTCCTCGAAGCAATCCTGTACACTTATCGCGTCGTCGCCGTATAAACCACAGTGTTAGTGTAAACACCGCCGGCCTTGGCCGTAGTAGCATTCAAACCATACCAGACAGTTGTGTTCTCGCCGCTGGTTGCGCCAGTAGTAGTATTGATAGTGTCAGCCGAACCGCTAACAGGCACAGCCGCCCAAGAGTGCGATTCAGTCGCCTGGTTGTTGACAGCCGTTGTCGGCCCAGCGCCAAAACCGCCGACGCCATCCACGCGGTAGCCCCAGGTATCCGCCGCCAAAGTAACCGGCGCAGCCATCGTACCCGCCGATGCCGCAATCGTGCCGCTAGGCGTACCGACCAAAGCATTCGAGGCCCCACTTGTCGCTAACGTCAACGTGTAACCATTGCTGTCGTTTGTCGTAACTGTAACAGTATCAGATGCCGTCGTGATCGAACCGCTGGCAGTCGGCGTGACGTTCAACGTGACAGTTGCACCGCTAGTTACGCTGATGGTCGAACCCAGGTTAGCGTTGATGACAGTGCTACTGTTGTCAGTCGCAGCAAACGCGCCTGGTGCGACTGCGAAAACAGCCATTGCAGCAACACCAACACTGGCGGCCGCGGCTTGTAGTTTACGAACTTTTTTCATAATCTTTCTCCTTTTATTTATTTTTTCTTACTTAAGTTTTAAAAAGTTTTCACATAGGCTAGCCCCCCACCACTGTAATAACAAGAGTTTGCGTATAAGAACCGGATGGTTTACCCGCTGAAGCACCAACACCGAACCAGATTGTATGCGTTCGCCCAGCTGTCGCTGAAGTACCAAGAGAAATAATCGCCGGAGAAGTAACCGGTGGTACGCCAGCCCAGGTGAACGGCAAAGCCGCGGCATTGCTTGACGCGGTGGTCGGCCCAGCACCAAAACCAAATGAATTGTCTACGCGAAAGCCCCAAGTATCCGCCGCCATAGTGATCGGCGACGCCACAGTTCCCGACGACGCCGGAATCGTATTGCTGCCGTTAGTCAAAGCCGTCGAAGCCGAATTGGTCGACATGGTCATCTGGTAAGTCCCGCTACTAGCCACTGTCGTCGATAAAGAAGTCGAAGAAAAGCTCGGCGTCGATCCCGGAGTCACCGACAGCGAAGGGTTAGTTCCCGGCATAGTCAAAGTAACATATTGCGGCCGACCAGTCGTCAAAACGCTCGGACTGGCTCCATTTAGGTTAGTGGCCCAAACTTCCACCGTATATGTGACGCTCGGATCGAGCCCTGTAAACGTATACGTTGTCCCGGCCACATTCTGAGTTTGCAGCCAAGTCGTACCGCCATTGCCCGAAATCCTTGCCACATATCCAGTGATTGGACTTCCACCATCGCTGGCTGGCGCCGTCCAGCTGGCAGTGATTTGGTTATTGCCCGGTGTCAACGTCAGATTCTGAGGAGCCGAAGGGACCGTCCCGGCATTCGCCACCGTTACATAAACTGCCGAACTGGTCGCGGTATTGCCTAACGAATCAGTCACAACGGCCGTCAAAGCCTGGTCGCCGTTAGTCGCCGTCGAAGTATTCCAGTTAAAGGAGAAAGGACTTGACGTGCTCTCGCCAATCTTTGTTCCATCCGCGAAATACTCGACTTTACTGATAGGATTGTCGTTCGCCAAGCTCACCGTCAAAGTCGGCGTTCCCGTTAATGATGCACCGACAATCGGCGAAGTAATCATCACCTGCAGCATCGGCGTTGTCGCGAGCGGCAGCGACATATATTGATTGTTAAGGGCACCAACATTGACCGGTACACCACTAGGCCAACCCATCGCCGTCGCCACATCAGTCGGCAAAGGCGCTCCATAGTTCAGATAAGGACTGCCCGACGCAAGATTGTAATTACTATTTTGCAGATCTGTCAGGCCCAGCGACTCGTTGACAAAGTTCGGATTAGAAACCGTGGCCACAACTTGATCATAAGAATTCTGCCCGAAGCCCGTCCCTGTCTGAAAATTCGCTAGACTGAAATAAATCGTTGGCGCAGAGGTAGCATACCAAACCGTGTGCCAATCGCTCGCTGAATTGCGAAAATAGGCGTTGTGATCCATCGCATCGAGCATATCGCCCGCCCACACTTCAGAGCCGTCTTGCTTCACCACTCCTTGAAATCGCACTAATTGATTTTCACCAGAGACGGCCATAGCCCGCGAAAAAATATTGTTGCGAACGATCAAGTTAGTCGTACTCCAGGTCAAACCTTTCGACATCGACCAATTCTCTGGCGCCGTACAACCCGTGCCAATAACATATTTATTGCAACTGGCAACACGCGGGTCCTCGTATACGCGCAGAGGTCGTTTGCTGCGCGTCAAGGTATTATTGTAAACCTGAACATGATCGCTACTGGCGACTGTTATCCCGCCGTTACCTGACCCTTCGACAATGTTACCGGCAATAATCGCTTGCGATGAAACTTCGTAAAAGATGCTTTCTCCTGTAACGCCCGAAGCAAAGTTATTTATGACCTTAGTGTCAATACAGCCCTCGTCACACCAAAAGCCAGGACCAACTGTGCCGGACAAGAAATTTCCGCGGAATGTGATGTTCTCAGCATGAGTAATCTTGATATCACTGACACCGCAGTAGTCACCACAACTGGTCACATTAAACCCAGCCGAGTTGTTGTTAATGAATTTGTTGTTTTCAACCAGCAGATTATCGCCGCGATTAGAACCCATGCCATTTGCGCCGTTATCTATAAACTGCGAGTTGCGAACCGTTACGTTGGCACCAGAGGTCGACAAACCGTATGCTGCCGACTGCACCATCACCATATTTTCAATCAGGATGTTACCATTGGCCACATAAACCTGGCACGGCCCCACGTCCAGAGTTTGGCCAGTCCGCTGCCAGCCTTGTTGCGGTGAATATTGCGCAAAGTTAATTCCCAGCAGTTGGACATTTGTCGCGGTTATTGACAGGGCTCGCTGGTGCTCTGAAACTTCGACCGTCTGCCCGCCCGGGTTGCTGCCGACAATCACCCTTTGCCCGGCCGAGTCAATGTAGAATTGGCCCGGGCCAACTGCCGCTTGACTAGTTACCTCTGTCAAAGGCTGTTCATTAAAGAAAACCTGCGACGGATAAGCCGCCATGCCTTCGACAGCTGGATTAGGATTAGTTGTACAACTCAGACTAGTATTACCCTGAAAATAACCATTGCAAAAGTTCGGCGCCCAACCGCTGGCAATCCAAACCGAACCACTTTGCACCCAGTTCGTCACCACGCGAGTACCCTTGATCCAGACCTCGGCGTGCGGCGCCGCCTGAATCGTCACCGTTCTATCGATAAACATGTGTGGCTGGCGATAGATGCCGGAATTCATGACAACCGTGCCGCCGGTCACCGTGCTACTATACGCTTTTTGCAAAGTTTTGTAAGGTTTCAGCTGCGAACCGTCGCCGGTCGTGTCATTGCCATTCGGATCGACAATTGTCACGTTCGAACTGGGAATCGCGTAATTCGTGTCGATAAAACGATATTTCTGGTTAAGGATCGAAGCATTTGTCGCCTCTGGCTGCATAGTGATCAGCGCCGAAGCGCCAACAACAGCAGCTAAAAGAATCGCTGTGATCTGGCTAGCCTTGATTCTTTTCCTTATCTTCACGACACCTTCTTTGCTTTTCCTCTGTTTAATATTTTAATACAAGCACTAACATTTTATCATATTGAAATGCAAATGCAAGAGGTTCGGTTGACTGGACGTTGAACTTTTTTTATATTTCTGATAGAATATCCGAGTTATGCATCGTGCTTCAACTGCTGCGTAACAAGGTATGCACCTGTAGCTCAGCTGCTGCGTGAAACGCAAATAATGAGCGTTGCCAACGCGGCGGAGAATTACAGAGGGGCATAAGATAACAAGTAAGGTATATGCACCCGTAGCTCAGCTGGATAGAGCGTTGGCTTGCGGAGCCAAAGGTCGTATGTTCGAATCATATCGGGTGTACCAAGAATTTATTCCAAAGTTTTACCGGCCAAATGGCTTGCGGAGCTTTTTAGTTCGAAATTTTTCTTTACTCAACCAAAAAGGCCAATTCAACTCGGCCTTTCTTGGATTGAACCTTTGACTTTAGTACTTAATCGCTGCTCGGCGTCGCTTCAGCATCAACGTTCCCAGCACTGCGCTAACCAACGCCACCATAGAACTACCGACAATCACAGCAAAGTTAACATCACCAGTAGCCGGATTATTAGTGTTGTCAACGATATCGCCGCCGCCACCCGTGGTTGATCCGGGCATAATTGACACGAATGGCAGTGTCGTCAGCAGACCGCTACTCGGGACCAAGGTCAAGCTCGGCACAGTTACAGCACTTGCAACATCGAGGCCTTCTTTGATAACTGCACCAGCACCGATATTAATCGCATTTGCCGCCATCGCGTAAAATGTTGTAGAATCGACATCTATCGTAACATTTGCACCATTGGCAATGTTTATCGAGCCGTCCGTGAAAATGCCGTAACTAGAAAAAGACGCGCTAGCCATATTTATATTGACCGTTGCTCCGCTCGCAATAGTTACGTTACCTTCCGCCTCAATACCCATCGTCGAGCCAGTACCCGTGTGGTTCACGTTCAGCGTTCCACTCCCCGAAATGGTTACGCTGGTTCCGTAGTAGAACCCCATAATCGAAGAGCTCATCGTGCCTTGCGTAAAGGTATTCGTGCCAACCAAAACGATGTTCAGGTTATCCATATATTCTGCCCACATCCAATTGCCCGTATAGTTGTCAAAGGTCAAAGTGTTCGTTGGCTCATCATAGCTCGCGCCAGCAACCACGCTGCCCGTAACTACGCCACCCAAAACTATATCTGTTCCGTCTACATAAAGCCACGAACTCGGGCTCAAGGCCGACGCCGGCGCGCCCGAGAAGCCCGCCGCCAGAACCGAAACAGCTAGCGCAAACGCCGCGAATAGGCCGAATGCGCCTTTCTTAAATGCTCTAATACTTTCTACCACCACTGTTTTCCTTTCTATTTTACCCTTTTGCTGCGATCATTATAACATAATCATTTTAGCGGTGCAAGACTTTTTCCACAGCAATTTTTACAAAGAATTTTTCTTGATAAGCTTCGCTTGCATCACAACCCGAACGCTGTTGTCATTATGACAAGTCGACAGCGTCAAAACCTGGTCATTTTCATCGACGGACGTTCGAAAATCATATTTGCTGCGGCCGATCATCTCGTTCGCCCATCCGCGATATTGCGCGTCATTGCCAAACCTGGTCTGAATATAATAAGATTCCACCGGCACCGTATAAACCGAGAAAACCTGGAACAACATAGTCTCAGTTTCAGAAACATATCGGACAACGTGATTATCGCGAACGTCAACCCACGAACTGTTCAAGATATTCTTCAGCGTACTAAACATCGTACCGCCCAGTCGACTGTGGCCATAAATTACTGTGTTTTGATCAGTCAGACCGGCGCTATTGCGATGATCCATGAACACCCAACCTGCGTTATTTTTGCTCTTCTTAAAAGAATGATGCAGATAATAATCGTTGTCGCCAGTCTGCACCACCGGATAATTGATGTTCGTGCCGGCTACGCTGATGAAGCCAACCGTGTCGGGGTTTTGTTTTTTTAACTCCGCGATGTCGACGTTCAGCAGCGACATTTTCATGAAATTCCAGTAGTCGTTGTCATTGTTGTCCTTTGGTGGGTTGACCGGTTCGCCTTCGACGACTTCGGCAATTTCCGTGGTTTCGTTGAGTTGCGCGATTTCTGTTGTGATCGCATAATGATCAACCACCCAAGTTATCAGGATAAACGCGTTATAGATCAGCACTACGGCGCCAATCGACAACGGCATTAGCCAAAGCAATTTCTTGCGGCTTTTCTTGCTGATTTTGAATCGCGGTTTATGCATAGTAAAGATTATACCTGCTTTAGCTTATTAAATTCAACTTTTATGAATATACTTTTGCAGCACAACCGCTTCATTGTGAGTTTCGTCCCGCGCGCCGTAGAGCAACGTTACTCTCTTATTCTTTTTTAGAATCTCGCGCAGTTGATCAACCGTTTCAGGATTTTCGTTCAGTTCTATAATATAACGTTTTTCGAATTCGGCCCACTTGGCTGGATCATGGCCGAACCATTCACGCAGTTCATTGCTCGGTGCGATTTCCTTTAGCCACAGATCCAGTTTGGCTTCTTCCTTGCTAACGCCGCGCGGCCAGAGGCGATCAACTAAAACACGAAAACCATCCTCGCCTGACGCCGGCGTGTAAATTCGTTTGATATTGACCGCCATACCGCCCTCCCTAGTTTGAATAATTTCTGGTCGGGGTGATCCGACTTGAACGGACGACCTCAGCGTCCCGAACGCTGCGCGCTACCAACTGCGCCACACCCCGTCAACCGAGTGGATTATAACACGAATAACAAGTTGCGTGCAACTCAAATGATTTACGATCATCTCGTCATTGCGAGCGTAGCGAAGCAATCTATTGTTTCTGGATTGCTTCGCTACGCTCGCAATGACGAAGAGTGATAATGGGACAAAATATGTTAGAATATTCCTCGTCATGCTAAAAATCCTAATCCAAGGCGAGCTCGGCTCGTTCCACCACCAGGCCGCCGAACAATTGTTTGGCCGCGATATTGAAATTATCCCATGTTCCACGTTTTCACAACTTTTCGCTAGGCTTGACGACAAAACGATCGGCCTCAGCGCCATCGAAAATTCACTTCACGGCAGCATCAACGAAGTCTACGATCTGTTGGAAAAGTCCGGCGCACAAATTTTTGCCGAAACTGAACTCAGCATTCACCAGAACCTAATCGGCCTGCCCAACTCTGACGCAAAGGAAATAAGAGAAATTTATTCGCACCCCGTCGCGCTGGATCAATGCAAAGATTATCTGGAAAAGAATTTTCCCCGTGCTGACAAAATCGAATTCGAAGACACCGCCGCCGCCGTCCGTCATATCGCCGCGGAGAAAGACCCGACCAAAGCCGCCATCGCTGGCGTACAGACACTAAACCTCTTTGACGTCAAAGTGTTGGCGGAAAATATCGAAGATAACCCGGTTAATTTCACACGTTTCGTCGCGCTGACGAAAAATAAGAGCCTGATTCCCCACCCCGACCTGACACAAACCGGCAAATCCAGCTTGATTTTGACGACTGGCCACCAGCCTGGTGCCCTTTACGAAGCTTTGGGAATTTTTGTCGCCCATCAACTTAACTTAACAAAATTGCAATCGCGGCCGATCATTGGTGAAAAATGGCGCTACAAGTTTTATATTGACTTCTTGGGTAACGATAAGGAAGCTAAAAACGTTGTAAAAGATTTGCAAGAAGCTGGCAACGAAGTTCATCTACTTGGCAGCTTCTAATAACTTTTATTTTACGAGCTCTTCATAGGCTTGGGGTTTGCGGTTGCCTATGACAATATCGCCTTTTCCGCGAAACTCCCTGATCTCGCGAAGATCAAAATCTGCAATCGCGATGTCTTCTCCCTCGCCCATTTCAACAATTACTGTGTCCAGCTCATTTCGCTGACTGTCACGCCAAACGGGGCTGTACGCACCAGATTTGCCCCAAGCTTCGCGTTGATCATCATCAGGATAATTAACCAGAACAACACCAGCCATATTTTCAAAAGCCCGAACTTTAAGCTGATCCCGCCGAATCTGTTGCATAGCACAAGCGTTAGGAATGATGATAATCTCGGCACCTTTCAGCATCAGGACCCGAGCGCTTTCTGGGAAAGTTCGATCAAAACAAATCATTGCGCCTAATTTGACTTTGCCGCGACCGTAATCCAACTCGCTGACCACAAATTCTTTTCCTGGCTCCAAGAAGTGTTCCATCTGCCAATCAACTGTGTGAACCTTGGAATATTTCAGAATTTTCTTGCCGAATCGATCGACCACCAAAACCGTGTTGCGAGGTTTGTTTTCGGTCTTCTCGAAATAAGTCATGGCAATCGCCATTTCTAATTCCTTGGCCAAGTTTGTAAAGGTCTGTACGAATTCGCTATCGTCGTGCACCGCTTTATCCAACCATTCGTCTAGCTTTTCTTTAGGAAAATCCTGATTGTCTTTGCAGTAAGTGCTATCGCAACCTGCGAAAAGCTGCTCGTAGCCGTTGCTCCACATCTCGGGAAAGACTGCGATATCTGCGCCAAGATCCTTGGCTTTGCGACAGAACTTAACGCCTTTTTCGATATTCTCTGCCAAGTTTCCCATCGGTTTCATCTGCAGCATGGCTACTTTGAAAATGTCGTCTTTACCCATTATTACCTCCGTTATTTGACGCTATTTTTTAAGAAAACTGGTCAATTCTTCAATTTTCACCCGCACCTGCTCCGTCGTATCCCGATCCCGCACCGTAACATCATCATTATCCAAAGAATCGAAATCAATAACCACGCAATGCGGCACGCCGATTTCGTCGGCCTTGCGGTAGCGTTTACCGATATTGCCGCTGTCGTCCCACATAATTCGCCCGTCAATCGACTGGCGTAAGGATTCGTATACTTCGCGAGCTTTCTTGACCAGTTCCGGTTTATTTTTCAGAAGTGGCGAAACAACAGCCACCACCGGCGCCAAGTGTCGCGGCAGTTTAAGGTAAGCCCGCTTCTCCCCGCCAATTTCGTCCACCGTGTAAGCATTATCCAACACCGCCAGCAAAGTTCGATCCACGCCAAAGGTCGGCTCGATGACATGCGGCACAAACGATTCGCCGCCGTCTTTCGGCCGATATTCCATCGACTTGCCACTCATTTTTTGATGCGCCATCAAGTCGTGATTCGTCCGGTAAGCCAGCCCCCACAATTCCTTCTGGCCGATCGCAAAGTCAAATTCTGTGTCAATCGAACGCTGGCTGTAATGTGCCCGATCTTCGGCCGGCACTTCGATTTGGTGGTATTTCGATTCCGGCAGGCCCAGACTCAGATAAAATTCCTTTTGCAGATTCAGCCACTTGTCAAATTCTGCTTGCCAATTATCAGGATTGATAAAGATTTCCATCTCCATTTGCTCTAGCTCGCGCAGGCGGAAAATGAAATCGCGCGGACTGATTTCGTTTCGAAAAGCCTTTCCAATCTGGGCCACGCCAAACGGCAAATCCGGATAGAAACTATCGACGATGTTTTTGAAATTGACGAAAATTCCCTGCGCTGTTTCCGGACGCAGATAACTGACCGAAGAAGTTTCATAGTCAAAGCTCTCGACGCCCGGCTCGACTTCGCGCGTTTCGGACTGCGCCGCACCGACAAAAGTCCGCAGCATCATGTTAAACTGGCGAATCTTTCCCAGAGGATTTCCATCGGGCGATTTTATTTCCTTGTCAGCGATAACCTGATTCATCTGGTCGATCGACATTGCGGCAACATCTTTGATGCCGGCATCCTCGAGAATATGATCAGCCCGCCAGCGTTTTTTGTTGACTAAATCCTCAACCAGCGGATCAGCAAAACCGCCGACGTGGCCCGAGGCCTGCCAGACTTTTTGGTTCATCAGAATCGCCGCATCAATGCCGTACATGTCGTCGCGCTGTTCGACAAACGTTTTCCACCACAGGTTCGTTATGTTGCGTTTCAGCTGCACGCCCAACGGGCCGTAATCCCACGTCCCGGCCAAACCGCCGTAAATTTCCGAACCTTGATAAATAAAGCCGCGGCGCTTGGCCAGTGAAACTATTTCTTCCATGGGAATATTTTACTATGAAGTTGGCAAAAAGAAAATGCTTTCTCTAAACCTTCGCTGCCATTTTTGCTAAATACAAACAATTATCCAAAATTTCCTGCACGCCAGCGATTTTCGCCACGACGTCCGGCCGGTTTGACGTCATGACGCGCAGGAGTTTTATCGCCCCGGCGTCGTAACGTCCCGACGTCGCGAAGACAAAAACCTGCTCGCCCGCGTCGAAATTGTAACGCGCGTCTTCGACCAACTTCATGCCGTGGTTGTCGGTTGCCATATTCAGTTCATTGCCAAGGAGTTTTGCCAAAGAAAGATAGAACCAAGTTTGCGTTATTTTCAAATCAATTTTTGTGTCGTCCAGCGCCGCAAAAGCATCAGCCAAAAGTTCAAAAAAGTCCGGCTCATCGATTTGCTCGGCCGCTCGTGCGACTTGCTTTATTGCCTCGTAACCAAACTGCAATTTGTCGTAATTCGTCATGATCTGAGCAAAGAATTTGTTCAACTTCGCCCCTGTTAATGTCCATATCTCACCCGTATTTTGCGCGGATTTGGTCAAGGTCAAATCACAGACCGCGAACAGCTCGATGCCGCCAGCTAATCGTGATTTTTCTTTCCGCACGCCGCGTGCCATGACGGACAGCTTGCCGTTGTCCGGCGTCAGGATTTGCAGAATGCGATCGGCTTCGCCGTAGTTGGTTCGACGCAAAATTATTGCTTTGGTTTTAAGGAATTCGCTCATTTCACCGCCTCGCCTTTCAACGCAATTTCGCGCAAAGCTTGCCGCATGCCGTCAGGTGTGATTTTTGCCTTGTCCAGAACTTTTCGCACATTGAACTTTTCCAAATCACTTACGCTAATTTGTTGTGAGATTGACGACAAAATGACAGTCGGAACCACGCGTGTGTCAACGTAGCTTTGCATTTCATGCAACAACACGAACAAGTTTTTCGCGCCCAAAACCACATCGGCCAGCATGACGTCGGGCCACCAAGTTTCCATGACGTCAAAGACTTTTTCCGGATTATTCACCACGCGAATTTCGAAATCGTCTCGCAACATTTCAAATAGACTTTCTGCCAGCCATTTGTCGTCTTCCAGCAATAAAATTCTCAGCTTTTCGCGATTTGTCATCTCGGATTTATTCCGGGATCCATGCGATGATTGATTGGATTCCGGATCAAGTCCGGAATGACATCGCAGAGATTCGTCGTCGGTCACTTTATCCCGCCTCCAGCAAACTTAACTGATGAGAAATCGGCAAACTAGCCGAAAATGTCAACCCGCCCGCGCGATGCCGCACTACCGACAATTGCCCTTTCATGGCCCGTGCAAATTCTCCAGCAATAAACAATCCTAGTCCCGACGATAAAGGCCGCGCTGATATTGGTTGAATTTGCCGACCTAAACTATCATTAAGTCGGCGAAATTCCGCCAGATCAATCGCTGCGCCATGATCGCGCACCGCCACAATCGCCTCTGTCCGATGTCGCGAAATTCGCGCTGAAATCTCGATCGCCCGTTCAGCAGAATTGTACTGCAAAGAGTTATCCAGCAGATTGACCAGCAGCCCGCTTAGCAGATCGCGATTGGCCACAATCGCTGGCATTGACTTTGCAACTTTCAACGAAAACTTTTGATTCATAGCACGAGCCAACGGCGACATTTCTTCTAAAATTTCCGAGAAGACGCCGCGTAATTGCACCGGCTCCAATTGAAACATCGCGTCGTCCAGCCGCGCCGTCTTGGTCAAATTGTCAACCAGCCGCAAAGCCCGCTCGCTGGTCAAACGCACCCGCTGCGCGATTTCGGCTTGGTTCAACGAATCAGCTTCACCCATATGGAAAGACAACTGCCGCAACAACACCAGCGGCGACTTTAACTCGTGCGCCGCTGCGATCAGCGACGACTGCGCCAAGTCCGAATCTCCCTCCACGGAATTCATGTTTCAATTATAGCAAAATTCGCAAAATGATGTTGATTATGGTTTGATATTGACAGAATCAGCCCGAAAAACTTTCCCTACATTTTCTTATAATACACATTCCTCAGGTAGCCCCCCCCCGAAGTAATCGTATTAAAACATTTCAATCCCATTTTTTCCAAAATGATACGGCTCCCGATATTTTCGGGATGCACCGTTGCTACCATATGATTGATATTTAATTTTTTCGCTAATTCCAGCTGTTTTTCGCTTAATTTTGTCATGATGCCTCTGCCTGTATATTCCGGCAGGGCCAAAAAGCCGCCTAATTCACCAATACTTTCGGACTTGTCAATATCCAAGATATCATAATAATCTCTTATTGAATCATCTTCAACATATATTCCATTTATAGCAACAAGTTTATCGCCCTCAAAAGCCCCGTAGTGATGAGCATAGGATTTATCGAAAAATTTTGCTTTTTCTTCATCCGAATATGGGATAAAGAAATCTTTTCTATCCAAACTACCCAACACTGTATCTATCAAATTGAATACTTGTTCCCTGTCGCCTAAAACAATTTCTCGAATAATCAGATCATTCATTTTTCCTCCAGTTTTATGACGATAATAATTGTACTATATAATTGACAATTTTTCCTAGGGCTCAAACTTTAGACTAGGCAAAACCGTTTCGTTGAAATCTTTCATGAAATCCTGGCTGTCAACAAAAATCTGCAAAGTCTTGTCGCGAATTTTGAAAATCACCGTCGAGCCGTTGATGGTTTTGTCAAACTGGCCGTCGATTCGCATGCCTTCAAAGCCGGAAAAGCTGTCTGTCTTTCCAATCGTCAGCGTCGAGGCCGACAGATCGCCATTTTTAATCTTGCTTTCATAGGATTTCAGAACCTGATCATAGGCTTTGTCAGCCACTACGACACGTAGCGCAAACGGCGTTTGCCGATTCACCGTTGGTACAGCCACCGGATAAAAGTACAGTTCCAAGGCGCCGTCGCTCTTGGCAATGTATTGCGCCCAGGTTCGCGGATATTCAAAGCTGATCGAGCCAAAATCGGGCGAGCTCTGGAACGTTAAGAATGGCCGTTTGTAATCCTCGTTGAATTGCGCTTGCAACTCTTCTTTCTGTTCGGCCTTGGCTTCTTCGACAGCTACATCAATTTTTTCGTTGACGTTATTTCGATAATCCTGCATCTGCATGAACGCCCAAAAGAACGCCCCGGCCGCACCAATCGCCAAAACCGCGAAAGTAATCATACCAATCAAAAACGGATTGGCTGCGCCGCGCTGGTCAGATTTCCACCCGAGTTTCATGGCACAAGTTTAGCATAAACGTTGCGTACGCGCAACTAGAATTCGTAAAGATTCATACCGCCCCGTTTTTGCTTTGGCTCCAGATCTGGCAGTGCAAAACCAAAGCAGACTACGCGCAGTTTTTTCGTTGTTAAGTTCGCCCGTTGCTTTTCGATGAACCGCGGGATTTTCTTCAGCACCTTGTCGACCTGAAACAGATAAATCACCGTCGTATCGCGCGGCAACTTTTCGTGAAAGAAATTCTGGTTAAGAACTACTGCCCTTTTGCCAAATTTTTTCAGCCGCAACCGCGACCACCAAACTAGCAAGGGATTGACCTCGTAGCCAATTGCTCGCTTCGCACCTTTCTTCAGCGCCTGTTTTAGGACCGCCCCATCACCGCTACCCAGATCGACTATCACGTCGTCCGCGCTGACCTTTGCCAGTTTCATGGCGTCATCAATCCAGATTTTGCGTGTCGGTACAAAGGGCGCGCCGCCAGCTAGGACGCCAACGCCGATAATCGCCACGACTAAAATTCCGACGATTAGGCCGATGATCATTTTATTCTGGCCTCATACTTTTTCATACTAACAAGATCCCGCCGTTCACATTCAAATTCTCACCGTTGATATAATCCGACTTTTCGTCGAGCAAGAACAACACCGCGTTCGCAACGTCTTCTGGTTTGCCGAGTCGCCGTGACGGATTTTTCTCGGCCATTTCTGCAATATCGTCGTCGGTGTAGCTCTGATACGCCATCGGTGTCAAGGTCATCGACGGGCTGACAGTGTTGACTTTGATGCCGTATTCAGCCAGTTCCAGCGCCGCGACTTTGGTCAGCATGATCGTCGCTGCCTCGGCCGTGCAATATGGTGCCGACAAAGTCATCGGCCGCGTACCCAGCCGCGACGCGATGTTGATAATACGCGGCTGTTTCGATTTTTTAAGAAGTCGTACAGCCTTTTGAACGCAGATAAACCGGCCGGTCAAATTGACGTCGATCTCACGGCGAAAGTTATCTAAATCAAAATCCTCGATCGATTCCATGAAATCGATACCGGCGTTGTTGATTAAGAAATCCAATCCGCCGAATTCCTGTTCGGTCTTGACGATCATTCCTGTGACTTGGGCCCCATCGGACACGTCAGCTTTGGCCAACAAAAAGCCCCCCCCCTGCGCCAAACATACGGCCAAATTCGTCGTAGGTTTCTTTTGCTTGCTCCTCATTGCCGCCGTAGTTAACGACAACTTTAGTGCCATGAGCCAACAATTGTCTGGCGATTTCTTTGCCAATACCAGATGTCGCGCCGGTTACTAAGGCTACTTTGCCCGTGAATTTTTTGCTCATATTTCCTCCTCATTTTTTCCTGCAAAACTTTTCTCGATAATTTCGATCTTGTTTTTCTCTTCGGCTAGTTTTTTACGGATTTGTTCGGCTAGTTTCGAGCCTTCCTCGAACTTCGCGCTGGCCGCTTCGACATCCAAATCCTCGCCGTTGAACCAGGCCACGATCGCCTCAAATTCATCTAGCATTTCGCGCAGAGTCTTGTCATTTTTCGCGGACACTTTTCACCTCGCTTTCATAATTATTGTCATTCTGAACTTGTTTCAGAATCTACTTTATTCATTACGTTTTCGACTTTGGCATTGATTAAGAATTTCAGATTTTCAACGACAATTTTATCAGAAACTTGCGGTTTAGTGTGCAATATTTCGCCGTTTGCGGTGCGAACAATCGCGTAGCCGCGGCGCAAAACTTCGCGCGGATTCAGATGCTGCAAGGAATCGTTAAGTAGTCTCAGGCGATTTTCTGCTACAGAAATCATATTTTCCATTGTTCGTTTCATATGATCAAGATTATCAGCCACTTCTTTTTCCGCACGTTCAATTTTTGTTCGCATTCCACCGAGCAAGCCACCTAACCGCATTTCAACGCCAGCCAGAATCTCCCGCTTGTCCGGCACCAAAATCTCCGCCGCATTGCTCGGCGTCGACGCTCGCACATCGGCCACCAAATCCGCTAACGTCGTGTCAATTTCGTGACCAACGCCGGTGATAATCGGCACGCGTGACGCGGCAATCTCGCGCACTAGCTTTTCGTCGTCAAAGGCAATCAGGTCGTCGCGCGAGCCGCCGCCGCGCAACAAGCAAATCACCTCCGGCAAATCCGACATTTCGTTGAAATATTTTAGCGCCGCGATTATTTGTTCGGCCGCGACTTCGCCCTGCACTTGCACTGGCGCAACAATAATTTCCATTCCGCCCATTCTTTGGCTAATGATCTTAACAAAATCCTTGTAGCCAGCCGCATCGATCGAAGAAATCACGCCGATTCTTTGCGGCAATTCTGGCAATAATCGTTTCCTCTCTGGCGCGAACAATCCTTCCTTGTCCAACTTTGCACGCAATAATTCAAACGCTCGTTTAATCGAACCTTCGCCAACCGGCCGAATCTGCTGTACAGTCAGTGAAAACTTGCCCCATTTCGTGATTTGCGGCCGCGCTACTATAGCGACTTTCATGCCGTCCTCGACCGCGATGCGCAGATTATAAACGCTCATGAAACAACCTAAGGAAGATTCTTCATCTTTCAAATCAAAGAAAACCCACTTGCCCTGGTTGACTTTGAAGTTGGCCACTTCACCGATGACTGTTATCGTCGGCGTGGCAGTTTCAAATATTTGGTTAAAGAGAGCTGTGGCTTCGGAGACAGTGAATTCGGGAACGACTTCGCTGCTACGAGTGGCGGAAGGAAGTTCTGGGCTTACTTCATGAGATTCTGAAGATCCTGAAACAAGTTCAGGATGACAAGTTTCTTCATCAAGTAAGCTCACCTGCGTACTACTCCTTTTCATCCTCCGCCCTCTCAACCTCACCATCTGGCGTCAAATCAATCTTCTTATCCAAATCCGGTCGGCCGAATTTGGCCAAAGCCCGCTGGTAAACCACGAACCCACTGATCAGCGTGCCGACCAGTAAAATGACGCGCGCCAGAATCACGCCGGCAAAAGCCACACCGCCGTTAACACCGCTGGCTGTCAAAATTCCAATCATGATCGCCTCGTAGGCACCGGCGCCACCCGGCGTGAACATCACCAACCCCGCCAGCGTTGCCGCACCGTATGCGATCAGCAAAACTGCCGGATTGATAAATGTGCCCAGCGCCCAAAACGCCACCATGAACAACAAAATCTCGAAAATATTGAATGCGAACGACCAGGCAATCGGCCGGCGCAGCAGCGTTTTGTCGGCCCGCAGCACCATGAAATCTTCGTGGAAATCGATAAAGAATTTCTCGACACGCGTCAGCTCGAATGCTTTAGTCTTTTTGCCCAAAGTAATCTTCTTGACCAAGTAGTTCAAATTCTGCGTCAAAAAGCCGGCGAAACTCTTCATACGCTCGCGCGATTTAATCAGGAAGCTGCCAAAAACCACTAGAAAAACCAGGCTCGTAATACCGATTGCCGCCGATACCACCACCCAACTGGCCGTTCGGTTTTCGAGCGTCGCCCAGATCAGTGCCAGCGTCATCAAAACCAGAAACGTGCCCATCTGCATTGTGAACTTCATGATCTGCGCCATCGTTGCCTGTCCGGCGTTGACGCCCAATTTGCCGAGCCGCCAGATCATATACGACATGCCGCTGACACCACCCGACGGGAAAACGTGATTGACGAAATTCAGCTCTAGCGACATACCCGTCGCCTGCAAAGTACTTGTTTGCTTTAATTGCCCCCTCGCCCTTAAATAAGTAAAGAAAATCTCCGTGCTGGCATAATAAGACAAAAATTGCACCGGAACCAACAGAGACAAAATCAGCAAATTCGTCTGACCAACCAAATGCCAAGCCTCGACCAGGTGATGCCGAGCCATCACCAAAACGACGACGATCAATACAAACGTCGCGATATTCAGCCAGAAACGACCGCCACGTTTCTTGGTTTGGGTCTGCTTGGCTCGCCTTTTACCGCGTATCGCCAACCGCTGTGCAATGATTGAGCTGCGCGCTTCGTGGAAGGACGACCGAAAATCTTTTTTAAAGTTTGACACGATCACTATTGTAACAAAAATCGTATATAATATACATATGCTAATGTTCATATTAGGCCGCCAACCAGAGATAAGCCTCGCTGAATTGCGCGCTGTGTTTGGTAACGCCGAACTAATTTTACCGAACGTGGCCCTGGTCAAAACCGAATCAGCCGACATCGATCGACTAGGCGGCGTCCGCAAAGTCGGCCGCGTCATCTGGGATCAAACCGGCGAAGCTAATAAGTTTTTGATCGATAAGTTCTCTGCCCTACCCGATGGGAAAATCACCCTGGGAATTAGCCATTATGGCCGAGACACTTCGGCCAGAGAAGCACAAAAGACCGGAATCTTCCTTAAGAAACATTTGTCGCGATCGATGCGCATTCTGCCGAACTCTGAACCTGAAATTTCTGACGCGGCGACCCTGGGTAATCGCCTCGGCGCATCGCCCAATAAAGTTGAGTTGATGATGGCCCGCGCTGGTCACCGCTTGATCATCGCCGAGCTAATTGGCGTGCAAGACCTGAACACCTACACCCTGCGTGACCGCGGCCGGCCAAAACGCGACGCGAGGGTCGGCATGTTGCCACCGAAGTTGGCGCAGACAATGATAAACCTGGCAGTCAGACCAGCAGAATCTCTGAGTAGTGATTTCGGACGGGGCTGCGCAAAGGGCAACGGCCCTTGCGAGGAAGATCGGGCTGCGCCCCGTAACGACGGGCGCGTACCCAATCTGTGCCCGGACGAAACATTACTCAGAGATTCTGCGGTCAAAGCCAAGACCCTCCTCGACCCCTTCTGTGGCACCGGTGTAGTCCTGCAAGAAGCCGCCCTAATGGGTCTGAAAGCCTACGGCACCGATCTCGAGCCTCGCATGATCGACTATTCACGCACCAACCTTGACTGGCTGGCACAGAAATTCCGCCGCGAAATCCCTTATCTGTTGAACGTCGGCGACGCCACGGAATTCACCTGGGAACAGCCGATTGGCTTCGTTGCCACCGAAACCTACCTCGGCCGTCCCTATTCTTTCACACCGACCGAAGAAAACTTGGGCGAAAACATCACAAACTGCAATCTGATCCTGACTAAGTTCCTGCAAAATCTTCTGAAGCAAATCACCTCCGAAACTGGCTTGTGTATTGCCGTCCCCTGTTGGTTTATCAATGACAGAACGCGTCATTTACCACTAACTAAGAAATTGACAGAGTTTGGCTACGAGCAGATCTCTTATTCTGAAGGCAACCAGTCGCTAATCTATCACCGTGAGGACCAGATTGTTGGCCGCGAGTTGCTTGTCTTGAAAAAGAAACAATAGCTTTCTCGAAAAATGTACGTAAACTATTGCATTCCATCCCAAAATTTGCTACAATCGAGCCAAGTTTAATTGAAGGAGTTTTTAAGATGTCCCATGTTAAAGCGGGCGGTACGTCCAAGAACAATCGCAACAACGCTGGCAAGCGCCTGGGCGTCAAGCGTTTCGGCGGCCAAAAAGTCAATAGCGGCGAAGTTCTGGTCCGCCAGGTCGGCGCCACCAAAATCGCCGGCCCTGGCACATATGTCAGCCGCAACTTCACAATCCACGCTGCCAAAGACGGCACTGTTGCGTTCAATGAAGTCAAAACTCGTCGTTTCACCGGCAAGACCGTCAAGCGCACTCAGGTTTGCGTTGTTTAATTAATTCGCGACCCTCTTGATCAGATAGTCTGCGCGATAACCAAATTCCCCGCTACTTGCCCCCTCATCCATTGCCAAAAATC
The DNA here is from genome assembly GCA_009777625.1 of Candidatus Saccharimonadota bacterium. Taxonomy (GTDB): domain Bacteria; phylum Patescibacteriota; class Saccharimonadia; order Saccharimonadales; family Saccharimonadaceae; genus WRLL01. The sequence continues at coordinate 2,492 of WRLL01000008.1, read as the reverse complement.
TTCCTCTGGATCATCTCCGTGGGACATTACGTGGTCATTCTCGAAGGCGTATCTAAGATGCTGCTGGTAAGCAGCGCGCCATTTCTCCACTTGCCCGGGATTGGCCTTTGCCCATGCAGCAAGCATATTATCAATGGCCCGAGAGTATTCCCTCTTGGCTTCAAGCCTTGGGTCTTCTGCACGCCTTTGCGCCTCCTCACGTCTTTCTTCGTTTCTTTTCTTTTCTTCTTGCCACTCCATAAATGTTTTATAAGAAACAGATTTCATTAATTTAGATGAAATCCGTTCTCCAGTTTCAGAGTTTGTTTCTGCATCTCTGACTAAAAAAACACGCTCGTGCTCTCCATGACTATGTTCATCTCCGGTATAATACTGCCCGCCTTTTGAATCAGGAAGGAAATTGCCTACCGATACTAGGTCTTTCTTGCTAATTACAGCAACCACACGCCAATCATCTTGTTGGCCGCCGTCGGTTCTTTTGACACGCACGAAGCCTCTAGTGCCCATGCTCTTATCAGGGGAAGTATATTCGTGGTGATCGTCTGGCAAAGCTATTCCCTCCTCAGAAAATCCAGTCGCTATTAGCTCGTCGTGAAGAGCTTGTGACGTTTCATCGTTAGAAACTTCCACAGACTCCATCCCCGGAGGCAAAATGCTACTTGCTGCCTTCATTAGCTCCGATAAAACATCCCCCCCCCGCCGCCGCTCCGGTAACTTGCCCGATGTGCCGCCTGGCCCTCTGTCTGTATCCATTCAATTTTCCTTTTTGTTATTAATCCAGTATGCGATTAATTTAACATAACCACAATAAAAAGTCAATTGACCAAAGAATCAACTTAAGCTACACCCAACTGATGTTTAACCCGCGAAACAACGTCACCGATCACGACCTGCGATTTGACCAAAAAGTCATCTGCGCCCAATTCCTTGGCCCGCTCGGCATCTTTTGGCTGGCTCAGCGCCGTTAACATGATGATATGAATATTGCGCGTCGCTGGCGTGTTACGCAGGATGTCCAACACGTCAAAACCGTTCAACTTCGGCATCATGACATCCAGCAGAATCAAATCAGGCTGAAATTTGACCGCCGTATCCAGCGCGTCCTCACCGTTTTTGCTATGCTGAATCTCGAAACCCTCCAGTTCTAGCCGCTGTTTGTACACTGCTGCCAGAGTTTCGTCATCCTCAACCAGCAAAATTTTCTTCTTTACTTCCATGGCCACAAGTATAAGCGATTTTGGATCATTTAGCAAGAGCTCCTTATGAAAAGGCGATGGTGCCGCCCGAGGCCAAATGGCCTGCAAGGACGACACCATGAGATTCTGGATAGAGTGGGTAGCGGTTGAGTTTGTGCCCTCTTGGGGCGGCGGACGAAAAAGCTGCCCGCCGCCCCAGCTCTCTCCCTTTATTAGCCGACAAGGCTACCAGGAGGGAGAGAAAGTCGCCAACTGCGATCCGGCATACCCCTCATCGGGGCAGCCAGGGGTGGTCGAGATACGACCAGCTTCCCCTCTCTCCCCAGATGCCACAGTTCCCTCTTCAGGCGAACGTTCGATGACACCTTGACTCCAGACTTCTGGAGTCGTTCCCGGAGGCCCGCCAATGTGCCAGACCTAATTTCACCGCCCTCTTTATTGACGGCTAAGACGATCAGGTCTCGCAAAACGGGATCTGACATGACAGACCCCTCCTCTCTATCCAGAGTATGAGACGCTCTGTCCCATGACATGAGAGTATAACACTACCCCCCCCCGCATTGTCAAGTAGCTAATCAATTATTTCCTCAAGATGTCAACTGCTGCTGCCCGCTGCGTATCGTCACCAGCATCGAACTGCTCTGCTGTCATCGACACCTCAACGTCCGGGCTCAGCCCATCGCCGTTGATATTAGAACCTTTTGGCGTGTACCATTTGGCTACGGTAACTTTCAGCCCGGCGCCACTTCGCAGTGTCAACAATTCCTGCACACTTCCTTTGCCATAGGATTCCTCACCAACCAATTTCGCTGCGCCGTTATCGCGTAAGGCACCGGCCACAATTTCCGAAGCCGACGCCGAGCCGCCATCGATCAGTACTACTGTTGGAACGTCTAGTAACGTCGGATCGCCACTGGCCTTTAGCGTGTCGAAGACCCTGTCGCCGCGCCTCTCCTGGACGACCACCGAACCGGGTTTCAGCCACAGGCTGGCTATGGCCTGCGCCGAATCAACATAGCCACCGCCATTGCCGCGTAAATCTAAAATAATGCCTTTGACGTTGGCCTCCTTGAACTGTGTAGCTGCTTGCTCGGTCAGACTGGCCGTGTCATCGCCAAAGCGCGAAATCCTTAAATACCCGATCCCATCGACGATTTCTGATCGTACGCTCGGGTTGGTGATTCTGGCTCGTGTTATAGAGAACTCCTGTGTCGCGCCATCGCGCAGAATCGCTAATTTGACCGTCGAGCCAGATGGCCCGCGGATCTGGTCAACGGCTTTGTCGGGCGTCCAGCT
>WRLL01000007.1 GCA_009777625.1 Candidatus Saccharimonadota bacterium | reverse complement strand
GCTACGCCCGCTAGCAAGCCTCCTCCGCCAACCGGCACGACGACAGTGTCGATCACCGGGTTCTGGTCAAGGATTTCCAAACCTATAGTTCCCTGTCCGGCGATAACATCTTCGTTGTCAAAGGGATGAATGAACTGCGCGCCAGTTTTGTCGGCCAGTTTTACAGCGTGTTCGTAGGCGTCGTCGTAGAAATCGCCGACCAGCTCGACTTTAGCACCGTAGTTCTTGGTGGCTAGAACTTTGGCCACCGGTGTCGAGCGCGGCATGACGATGGTGGCTTTCATGCCCAATTCGCGCGCCGCGTAGGCCACGCCCTGCGCGTGATTGCCGGCGCTGGCTGCGACGACATTCTTGACTTTGCCGGATTCAGCTAACTTGGCTACGGCGTTGAACGCGCCGCGGACTTTGAACGAGCCGGTCTTTTGCAGATTTTCCAGTTTTAGAAAAACATTAGTGCCACTGAGCCTGGAAAAGGTCTCTGAAAAGTCCAGTGCAGTTTTATGGACGGCTGGCTCTATGCGACGCATAGCGTCATTGATGTCAGAAGTTTTCATGGTTTGCCTCTCTTTATAATACGTTGGATATTTTAGCTTATTCTCTCATATAAAGCAAAACGATTGACGCAAGCCTACAATATTAAAATCATTTCATGTATAATCATACTAGTGCTTTTTAACATAGGGAGGGGAAATGGCTAAATCAAAATCTACTAAGGCTACTAAATCTAAAGCTGCGCATAAAGGCGTGAACTGGAATCTGATACTGTTCACTGTTATTGGTACGATTCTGGCTTTGGTCATCGTGGGTACGGTTATAGCTACGCCGTCAGTTATGCGATATAAATTTCGTAAAGAGGCGTTCAAGCAGTTGAATCTGGGGGACAAAGGATTTACACGCTATGAGTTATGTAAAATCGACGGTCGGCGCGACAATAATAGTACAGCCTGCTCATTCGTTTACGGTGCAACCGTTAGAGAGACTGTCGACAAGATCAAATCTGTCGCGAAAGACGCCGGATGGGAATTCATTGGTTCCAGGCCAGAAGGTGAACCCGATAACGCCAATATGTTGCATTTCAAGAACGATCGCGGCAATTTCTTAATTGTTAATTTAAACAGTAAGTCACATTTCGACGCATTTATCAACGCCATCATCATGGGTCAACCCCAAGAAGAAGCAACCAATTTGGTGGACGCGAACGCCGGGCCGACCATGGTTTACGTTGAAATCAATAAATCGCACGACTGGTAAAAGTAAAAGGTCGTTTGTCGCGACCTACTTTTGAGTTGTTACGGGCAAGTTTTATTTTTTCTCGTCGACCGGTTCGTTGTCTGAACCGTAAGTGAGTTTTATACAGTTTTTACAATTTCGTCCAAGCTTCGACGTGTTTTGTGATCGCCATCATAATCAAAAACTAATTTCTTGAGTTTTTCTGATGGTCGCGTTTTGGTCGTGGCCGTATCTGATGGTCGATAACCAAACGCCACCATTACAGTCGAACGATCCGTCGTTGGATCGAGCACGCCAGCTTCGGCTAAAGTCTTATCAAACTTTTTGGAGTAGAAACCTTCCATTGGGCTACTGTCAATGCCAATTTCGGCAGCGGCCAACATCATATTTCCCAGCACGATGTAGGCTTGGCGCTGAGCGTGTGCTTCCAGCAGGTCGTCATTTTTCAGAACCCCCAGCATTGACGATAGGAAAACTCTATAAACTTGTTTCCACGCGGCAAATTGGACTGCCGGATGATCATGTACGTCGCGTGACATGTGTTTGATGTAATCGCTGCCCGGTTTTAATTGTGAAGCGCGTTTTGTGGTCAGGATTACAACGTGGCTGGCGGTGTTAAGTTGACTGGTGCCGCCGGGGGCAACTTTGATTAATTTCTGACGCAAATCCGCATTTTGAACAACGATCGCGTTCCATGGTTCGATGCCGTTCGACGTCGGGCTGATTCGAGCAATTTCCAAAATGAAATTGAAATCGTCGTCGTTGATTTTTCGCGTGGGATCGAATTGTTTGATAGCCTGGCGCCACTTGGCGGCTTTTAGAATGTCGGATTTGTTCATTGGGGACCTCCTTGATTGAATTTATTTACCCGGAAGAGCTTTTTGAGCTCTTGCCAGGTAATTTTTCGTTTTGTAGTTTAAAAGCTATTTCTTTTCGTCGACTACTTCACCTTCAACTGGCTCGTCTGATTTTTTGTCAGAATCGTCTGCTTCTTGGCTTTCGTTTGTTTCCGTTTCAGCTTGCTGATACATTTTCGCACCGATACTTTGCACTCTTTCGCTCAAAGTTTTGTAAGCTTCTTCCAACTCATCCTTGTCCTCTGAACTCAACTTGGATTCAGCTTCTTTGACCGAACCCTCGATAGCAGATTTGTCCTCGTCGCTGATTTTGTCCTTGAACTCGTCGGGCATTTTCTTGGCCTGGTAAATCATGTTTTCCAACTGATTGCGGGCGTCGGTCAGCTCGCGCTTTTTCTTGTCTTCGTCGGCGTGGGCTTCGGCCTCGGCCTGCGCCTTGGCGATGTCTTCCTTGTTCAGATTACCGCTGTTCTGGATCGTGATCGACTGCTCTTTGCCGGTGCCTTTGTCCTTGGCCGTGACATTCAGAATGCCGTTGGCGTCGAGATTAAAGGTCACTTCGATCTGCGGCACGCCGCGCGGTGCCGGGGCAATTCCGTCCAGGATAAATTTACCCAAACTTTTGTTGTCGGCAGCAAATTCGCGCTCGCCTTGCAGGACGTGGATTTCGACTTGCGGTTGGTTGTCGGCCGCAGTTGAAAAGGTTTCGGATTTCGACGTCGGAATCGTCGAGTTTCTGTCAATCAAAGGAGTTCGCACGCCGCCCATGGTTTCAATTCCCAATGTCAAAGGAGTGACGTCTAGCAGCAAAACATCTTTCACGTCGCCGGACAGCACGCCGCCCTGAATCGCCGCGCCGATTGCCACAACTTCGTCGGGGTTGACGCCCTGCATTGGGTCGCGGCCGAAGATCTGTTTAACCTTGTCTACTACTTCCGGCATGCGGGTCATACCACCGACCAGGACGACCTCGTTGATGTCGCTAGCTTTCAGGCCAGCGTCTTTCAAAGCTTTTTCACACGGAATCGCCAATCGTTCGATCAAATCACCAACCAGTTCCATCAATTTCGCCCGCGTCAAGTTCGTTTCAAAATGCTTCGGCCCATCGGCGTCGGCCGTGATGAACGGCAGGTTGACCTCGTATTCGGTCGTGGTCGACAGCTCTTTTTTGGCTTTCTCGGCTTCGTCCTTCAGGCGCTGCATGGCGGCTTTGTCGTCCTTCAAATCAATACCGGTGTCATTTTTGAAAGTTTCCAGGAAATAATTAACGATGCGATTGTCGAAGTCCTCGCCGCCCAAATGCGTGTCGCCGTTGGTCGATTTCACTTCGAACACGCCGTCGCCCAGCTCCAAGATTGACACGTCGAACGTGCCGCCACCAAGGTCGAAGACGGCGATCTTTTCCTCCTTGCTATTTTCCAGGCCATAAGCCAAAGCCGCAGCCGTCGGCTCGTTGATAATACGTTTGACCTCGAGGCCAGCGATTTTACCGGCGTCCTTGGTGGCTTGTCTTTGCGAATCGTCAAAGTAGGCCGGCACAGTAATGACAGCTTCGGTAACCGGCTGGCCGAGGAATTTCTCGGCGTCAGCCTTGATCTTGCCCAGGATCATTGCTGAAATTTCTTCTGGACTATAAACTTTTCCGTCCAATTCGACGCCGGCGTTACCTTTGTTGTCGACGATTTTGTACGGCATGATTTTGATGTCGTCCTGAACTTCTTTGGCGCTGAACTTGCGGCCGATCAGGCGCTTGATGCCGTAAACCGTACCAGTAGCGTTGGTGACGCGCTGACGCTGGGCGACCTGCCCGACCAAACGTTCGCCCTTTTTGTTGATCGCGACGACGCTCGGCGTGGTGCGGCTGCCTTCTTTATTATTGATGACCTCTGGTTTTCCGGCCAGCATATACGCAAAGGCGCTGTTGGTCGTACCGAGGTCGATTCCGATGATTGTGCCCATTTTTTCTCCTTAAACTTTTACGATTATGTTTGGCAGTTTAGCTTGTCGACCGCCAACTGGCAATCATTGTATCAAGGTTAGCACTCGCATGTCAAGAGCGCCAATTGTTGTGATATTTACGTCAGTACAGATTGACAATAATGCTTATATATGATATCGTTAAGCTCATGAGTGAGATATATCCTTCCCCCTGGAGTATGCCCCCCCCCGATAAGCCATCGTTCTGGGAATCTGTTGCAAACAAACTGCACGGCAGGGGTCCCATATCTCGGGCAATAGCAAGATTGATAGAAGAGCAACTTGATAGACGCGACTATCGCAGCCTAATAGACGCAGCAAACAGAGGCCTATATTCAGGGGTAGAGAAGCCTGAGACTGCAACTGATGGCTGCGATACTTATGAGCCAATGTTATTAAATGAAGAAGATGCCGTTGACGATGCAGATCAGTCACAAGACCCAAATACCCCCCCCCTGCACATATCTTACACGCCGCCCACCACCGGCAGATATAAGCCAAGAGACACTGACCCCGATTATGGCTCTGACATTGATAGAGATCCAATTATTGATAGAATATTAGATCATGATCTGAGGGAAACTTTCGAAGAAGCTTTTTATGATTTTGGCAGACTATACGATATGGTCGATAATGGCTCTTCCATGCCATCTCCCGACGATTTTGCCGCATCTGGATACGATTTTGCAGAACTAGTCAGACAATACCAAGAAGGTGACGTGATTGTCATTGCTAACCAAGCGATGGATCTCGATAAATTATATAAACTTTATGAAAAGTTATGTATTGGTTTAAGAATGGACGAAGAAGCCGCATCGTCATGGCAAAGTCTGGCTTTAGATTCATTACCTAAAACGGTCAAGACAGCCTCTAATTCATGGACTATTCGAATTATTCCAGGAGAAGACCCCCTACCGTGGAAGAATGGGGCCTACGATAAATATCAAAACCATCCAACTGTTATTGAGTATTTGCTGCTGCAAGCACACAAGAAACAGAAGGGACAGCCATGTGTCGATAGACACATTTTAGAACCCGACCCAAATAATACATATTATACATGGCTACAAGGAAATGATCGCACTAGACTTGGAGGTGCTCCACATGGCACATGTCATGGTTTTTTCTCTGGCTCCGAAGAGACTATCTGCATTGGATGGAAGTCTGAAACTTGGGATGGTAGATCCTGGTTTGGGATTCGTCCCGCAAAATCTTGAGGAGGATATAATTCCGGCCGAGTCCACAGGGGTCTATGCAGGCTCAAATTTTTCATTTGCTAATTGTTGTGATATTTACAAAAGTACTTGACTGCCCCCCCCCGTGACATATACTGCCGTACGTGAAATTGTCTATCTTTATATTGGCTTTAGTTCTGATCGCCGTATCGTATATTCCATACTTCACTGGAATTTTTCGCGGGCGGATTGTGCCACATCCGGCTCAGTGGTTGTCGTGGATGATTATTATTTCGGTTTATTCGCTGGTGCTGATGCACAATGACGGCGGTTGGGCAACGTGGGTGAATATTACGCTGGCTACGATCAACGCAGCAGTTCTGGTGCTGGGCCTAAAGTTCGCTAGGAAAGTAACCTTCACGACCAGCGACTGGGTTTGTCTTGTCACCTCAATAATTGCGCTGGGATTTTGGCTATTAGTTAACCAGCCAGCTTTAGCGGTGTTGCTGCTAACTATCGCGTCGTTTATCGGATTCATTCCGGCGCTGCGAAAAGCTTACCAAAGTCCTTACGACGAGAGTGCTTTCACCTGGTCAGTTAATGGTTTTCGCTATATATTAACAGGGATTATTGTGGCTTCTTACACCTTTACGACGATTTTTAACTCGGCATTTTGGACAGTGCTTTACGTAGGCGCCGCGGTGTTTTTGCTGGTGCGACGTAAACAGCTAAAAGAAAATCAAGATTCAACCGACCGCAAAGCAAACCGTGCTGACAAAACTCGCGCTACCTCATAAGCACCAAACAACGCACCTGAATAGATCAAATCGCCCAAAATCTGGTTGCGGAAGAACGGGATACCCATGACATAGCTGGCAATCATGCCGTCGAACGTCATCGGATAAAACGCCGGCGTGTAGAGGAAAATATTGTTGGTGACGATAAAGAATAGGACCGAGCTGGCAATTGCGCCGCCGAAAACTCGCATAAATTTCGCGCCAAATTTGCCATTACTATTAAACACTCCGCGTCGTGCCATGATTTTGCCGATCAAAAATGTAAAGATAAAAGCACCATACACGATCGTCATGCCGCGTATACCGTAACCGCCGATAAACAGGTCGCTCAAGAAGAGCCCGGCCAGCGGCAAAAACGGCGCCCACTTGCCACGCAGATAAACGCCGGCGAACAAACCGACTGCTGCTACCGGAGTAAAGTTCGCTGCATGCGGCAACAACCGCGCCGCGAAAATCAACGCGATCAGTAGCACCGCGATCAGAATCTGAGAGCGCGTAGATTTCAGCAAATCCACGCGCCCCACCCCTTCACGATTCTTTAGTAGTTTGAAACTGCTTCGAGTTTCCATTCGATTTTATCCCCGTCCTTGGTCTGGAAAGTTGAGGCACCTTCTGATGCCATTTGACCGTTAACATAAAACGCCCAGAAGTTTTCGCCATCGGTGGCTTTCACGCCGTCAATCGAGATGACAAATTTGCCCATGTCGCCGTAATCTTTGGTTTCGACTTCATGCTTCTTCTCTAGCAATTGCATGGCGGTTTTGCCGTCTTTACCTTCGTAGCTGATGCCGTTTTCACGTACATCGACTGCTTTTTGGTCGGATTTGATTTGTGTGACCTGGTTTCGCAGATCACGAATTTCGCGACTCTGGTCCTTCAATACCACGCCGACAACGCCGAACGAAGTGGCCAGCACAACGATAAAAGTAACTGCTGCAAATACCGGGTGGATTCTCTGGATCCAAGTGCCGTTCATTCTGACGTCTCCAGATTTTTTAACATTATTTTTTGCCATTTTATTGCCCTCCATTAAAACATTAAGATTTATGAGTTTTACTTATAAAAATTTTGTAAGTTTTATCTGAAGATAAAACTTCGTTCACTCGGAATAAAATGAACGAGATTCATTTTATTCTCTCTTTCTCTTGTTTTATCGCCGCGGACGTCGCCAAAACTCCCGCGAAGATGTTTATGTTCGTGCGGCCATATCCGTCTCTCATGAGGATCTAGCGGCACGAGATACTTGGCGCATTCTATATGTGTTGTACCTCCACTTTAACTTTACGCTATATATAGTATATGCTAAGTATCTCCGCCCGTAAAGCCGTGAAATTTACAACACGGCTTAGTAAAGAAAAGTAGTTTAGTCTTCGCGATGGACTTTTACCATGGCCGGCCGCAGAACATTCCCGCGATAGGTGTAACCATTTTGCAAAACTTCTGCGATGACTTCGTGTTCGCCGTCCGAGTCTTCGTCGAACTGGACAGCGTGGTGTAAATCGGGGTCGAAGTGAGTCCCGACTTTTGCTTCAATCAACTTTAAATCGATTTCGTCCATCATTTTGTCTAGGTTTTTTCTAGCGGCCACAACGCCCTGTGCCCAAGAATTCTCTTTCAAATCATCTGGTACATGAGTGGTAGCCGTCTCCAAAATGTCAATCAGCGGTAAAAGTCTCGCAACAGCGCGACTTTCGCCAGTTGACGTAGCACGTTCCAAATCGCTTTCGACGCGCTTTCTATAATTTTCAAAATCCGCGCGAGTGCGTTGTAAATCCGCCGTCAAATCGGCAATTTGCTCAATTAATTCTGCTTCTTTTTCACTAACTTTCTTCGTCATTATTCACCTCCATTTTCAATGACCAACCATAATTTTTAAAACCGACTGCATGATAAAACGCCACCGCGTCACTGTTGTCAAAGTATGCGCTGACGTATAATCGATCGACTTTTTTGGATTTGGCCCATATTTTGAATTCGTCAAACAGTTTTCGTCCGACGCCCAGGCCGCGATATTCGTCCAAAACCAACGTGTTATCCAGCTCGGCTACAGTGCCTTTCTCATAATCCTGACCCGGTTTGACTGAGCCAGCTAAATAGCCAACGATTTCTTCATCATTGAACGCTACAAAGCAACATTTGTCGTCATCGGAAATCGCGTTGACAAAGAATTTTCGACCGGATTCTTCGTAAGACCAATTCATATTTAGCGCCGGTTCGAATGGTACATCGTGCTCGAACAGTTGATGACTTAAATCTTGAACGGCTTTTAGATCGTCGAGGGTGGCTTCTTTGACGATGATTTGGCTTTTATTAGTCATGCTGCCTCCTTTTTTTCATCCAAATATCGCAGTAAAATCATCGCGATGCGGTCTTCTTGCATTTTCTTTTCCATGATCATTTGTCGAACTTCGTCGTAAGTGTACCATCCAGCACTGGCGATGTCATCTTTTTCGTCTTCTTCGCGCAAATCCTCGGATGTTTCATTGAAGTCTGTTGTCACAAAAACGTACAGATCCCACTCGACTGTTGCGCCAAGTGTTGATCTATCGTAGAAGCGCGGGGCGCGTATATCATAATTGACTTCTTCTCGGGTTTCGGCGATGACACGTTTGGCGGCTGGCACTAGCATATCAGCATTGTTATCGCGAAAAGCTGTATATTCGTCCAAGGTATCAAAAACTTTACCGCCAGGCAAACGGAAATCGTGTTCATTTAGTTCGTAACGAAACTCTTGCGACAATAGTATCTTGCCAGATTTTTTGTCATCCAGGATGATGCGCACGCCAGGTGCACGGACTGCTTTCTCCCAACCTTTGCTGTTCTGCAGGATTTCGAAAAGGCTGCCGGTGAATATGGTTTGCCAATCAATAGTCTTATTTATTGGCATGCTTTTTCCTTCTTTTCTTGCCAAATCCTTCTGCTATGAAATACCATATATCCATAGCAATATCAACAATGGCCAGAACAAAACGAGCAATGAAGCTTGTAGTCTCCATTTATAGAACCCTTTCCAGCATTTTGCCGGTTTCGCTGACCAGTGACATGACACGCGCATAACTCTGGCGCGTGGGCCCGAGAACCCCAATGTAACTGCGATCAGAATAAGGCGAACGGAAACGCGAAATGATCAGACTAACACCGCTATTACGACCAATCGGATTTTCATTGCCGATAAAAACGTTTAGCGTTTCATTGGGAGCCGCCTCGCGCAGCCATGGTTCAAGGTTATCCAGCAGGCGCGCCACATCGCGGACATGTTCGCCGTCGTCGAGAAATTCCGGCTGAGCAAACAAATTTCCCAATCCCGACAGATATAACTGGTCACCAATCGTCGCCAAACCCAAATTATGCGTCATTTCAACCAACGAATCGACAGCTGATTTTATGGCAAAATCAGCGCGTTCGTTGCCGGCAACACGGGCACGAATAGCACGAGTTTGGCGGCTATCAGACGCTACGTTGTTGACGCCGCCGGTTTCAACAATACTATTGACGTATAAACGATAGCCGCGATCGGTCGGAATTCGGCCGGCGCTAGTGTGAGGTTGTTTGATATAGCCCATCTCTTCTAGTTTGGCCATTTCAGCGCGAACGGTGGCGGGCGAAATGTCGAATAATTTGGCCAGCAGGACGCTACCGACAGGTGCGGCCAGTTCGGCGTGTTGCTCGATGATGGCGGCCAGGATTTTGGCTTGACGATCGGTCATAACGCTGGTAATTATATCAGAATTAGCAGTCGACAGCAAGGAGCGCCAAACTTATTCGGATTGCTCTGGCTGTTCTGGTTGCTCCAGGCCCAAATTGCTGTCAGACAAGGCTTCGCCGCCAAAATTGCCCATCTTAGACAGATCGTTCTGCTGTTTGTTCAGCCGCGCGTTAAAATCGTCGATTACTTCTGGCGTTAGTTTACCTGATGACGAAAAGGGTTTTTCTTCTTTGCTGTCATGAATAACATCTCCTCGAACCTGTTCATAGCCAGGGCGGCTAAGGTCGAGACGGAACGCGCCACTAGTTCTGTACAGCCACAAGCTAAGGCCCGTCATCAGGCTGGCAACCAGTAACGCTATAACAATCATACTAGCCAATTGATGTTGGTTGACGAACTTGCTAAAATTCTTGGTTTTTTTCATTCCAGTCCCTCGGCAACTTTGTTCAGTTCGCTTTTATATTCGTCGATGATCTTGTTAAGCTGTTTTATCTCGTCGGCTATTGTTTGGCGATACTCGCGAGCATTGGATAATCGGTCGTAAAACTCGGTTGGTTTTTGAGCGCAATTAATGTCAATAACACGTGTTAGTTCGGCATCATAGCGATCATAACTGGCGCGAAAGGCGGCCAACTGAGTCTCGAAATCTGACGTCAGTTCGATCAAACGCGGTGCGGCAATGCGATTGTTAGACAATCGAGCATTCATAGCAAATAACAGATCTAACGTATTGTTATAGGCCCGCCCACGATTAATACGTGACACAGCGTCGGCTTTTTCGATTTGGCTTATCACAGCCTGGGCAGCGTGGCAGTTAGCCATCATGATTGCGTAATCATAATCCATCGCTAAAGCCTTTGGCACGGCGAAGGCGCCGGTCAAGGATACTACTAATGCAATTGCTGCTATTATGAACTTTTTCACTAAAAACAATTATAACACTTTTCAAGATAACCGCGCATGGCCCTTGCAAATCTGAAATCAATGTGTTATTTTAAGATAAGTATGATTAGTAGTAATTTCGCACCAGCCGTCATCCGCCGTCGCAGCGACCGTACCCGCGGGGGCTGCTCTTGAAATTGTAATTGAAAAAGCCTTGGTAGCCCCCGTGAGAACTCGGGGGCTTTTCAATTATCTAAGGAGAAAATTATGAACGATCAAATTACTTACAAAAAAGTGGCTTCGCACGAGGCCGAAAAAGGCGAGTTTAAGAAATGCCTGCTGCTGTATTCAGGCGGTTTGGACACTTCTGTCATGTTGAAGTGGATTCAGGAACAGTACGATTGCAAAGTCATTACGCTGACTTTGGGCATTGGGCAAACTGTTGACGATCTAAAAGCTATCGAAGAAAAAGCCAAGAAACTTGGTGCGATCAAGACGATTACTTATGACGCGAAAGACGATTTTGCCAACCATCTGTTGTCGAAAGCCATCAAAGCCAATGCCGATTACCAAGGTGGCTATGCCCTTAGCACGCCTTTGGGCCGAGTCATCATTTCGCAATTGGCCGTCAAATTCGCTAAAGAAAACGACTGCCAAGTCATCGCCCACGGCTGCACCGGCAAAGGCAACGACCAGGTGCGTTTCGAATCCTACATCACGACGTTGGATCCGGCGATGAAAATTCTGGCGCCGGTTCGGGAATGGAGCATGGGACGGGAAGAAGAGTTGGCCTACGCCATAGAACACGGCATCAATGTCGACCAAACCGTCGATTCGCCCTATTCCAAGGACGAAAACATGTGGGGCATCACCAGCGAGGGTGGCGAAATCGAGGACCCGGGTGAGATACCAAAGTTGGATAAAATCCTTAGTTGGTGCAAGCCGATCGCCGAAACTCCTGACAAATCGCAGCTTCTTAAAATCAAATTCGACAAAGGAATTCCGGTAGCGATTGATGGGGAGAAAATGACACTATCCGAAATTGTGAAAAACTGTAACGCGATCGGCGCCAAGCATGGCATTGGCGTGATTAACTTGATCGAAGATCGATTGGTTGGATTGAAAGTTCGGGGTATTTACGAAAACCCGGCCGCAACTATATTAATTGCCGCTCACAAAAAGCTCGAACAATTGGTTTCGACGCGGGCCGAAAACGAACTGAAGGAACACATCGACAGCAAGTGGGCCTACATGGTTTACGCCGCCCAGTGGTACGACCCGGCGCTGAGCCATCTGCAGGCCTACGTTGACCATCACAACCAGAAGGTCACCGGCGAGGTCACGGTCGAATTGTTCAAAGGCAATTTAACTGTTGTCAGTTTGACATCACCGTATACGTTGTTCGACCACAAATTGGCAACCTTTAATTCTGATATGTCTTTCAATCAAAACGCCTCGGCCGGGTTTATCGAAATCTATTCATTGGCGCAAAAAACCGCGAAAGGAGTATACAGTTATGACAACTAAAAAATTATGGCAAGTTGATGACGGTTCTGAATTGCACCCTGTCATCGAACGCTACACGGTCGACGACGATCAAATCTTGGATCAAGAATTGCTTGGTTACGACATCACGGCGACTAAAGCCCACGCTCACATGTTGCAGAAAATCGGCATTCTTTCTAAGAACGAATCCAACAAAATTTCTGAAACGTTGGATGAACTGCTAAAGAAATGGCAAAGCGGTCAATTCAAAATCGCCAAAGAATTGGAGGATGGTCATTCGGCAATCGAATTATACTTAACGGAAAAACTTGGTGGTATTGGCAAGAAAGTTCACACGGGACGGAGTCGAAATGATCAGGCTTTGGTCATGATGCGATTGTTTCTTAAAGACAAGTTGAAGCAAGTCTCTGCAAAATTGTCAAAACTTGACCACGCTTACTTAACAAAAATTAAGTCGGTTGGCGATCAACCAATGCCCGGCTACACACATACGCAGAAAGCCATGCCGGCTAGCGTCGGCATGTGGCTGGGAGCTTATCAGCAGGCTTTTACTGATACTGAAAAATATATAGAATCAGCAACGAATATGATCGATCAAAACCCACTCGGTTCGGCCGCTGGGTTTGGTGTCACATTGCCTTTGGACAGGGAATTCACAACCAAAGAATTGGGCTTTCAAAAAGTTCAGGACAATCCAATGTACTGCGGTATGTCACGTGGAGTTTTTGAATTGATCGCATTGCAGTCGCTAAGCCCGATCATGATTTACGCAGGAAAATTTGCGACCGACATGATCCAGTTCACCATGCAAGAGCTGAAGTTTTTCGCCCTGCCCGATTCGATGACGACCGGTTCGTCGATCATGCCGCAAAAACGCAACTACGATGTTTTCGAAATCATCCGCGCTCGAGCACATGAATTTCCGGCACATTTAGTTGCTCTGCAGAACGTCGTCAGCGGAGTCGGCAGCGGCTACCATCGGGATTTGCAAATCACAAAATCAACGACTTTGATAGCTTTCTCAATTGTGCTCGATACTATTGAAGCATTGACCGTTTGCGTCGAAAATCTGCGTGTCAATTCTGACAATTTGAACGCGGCGATGACTGACGATTTGTATGCTGTGGCCAAAATCAACAAGTTGGTCGAACAGGGTGTGCCGTTTCGCGATGCATATCAGCAGGTTAAGAAAGGTCTAAAATAAAATTACGACCACTGGGGTCATAATTTTATTTTGGCTCCGGCGGCTGGATTCGAACCAGCGACCAATTGATTAACAGTCAACTGCGCTACCGCTGCGCCACGCCGGAAAACATTGACTTCTTTTCGAAGTTCAAGATTATTATATCTCAGGTTATCATGCGAGTCAACGCCGTATAGTTCAACGCTTTTTGCGCTAAGAATTTCAGTATGACATCGCGAATTTTTGATTTGACAGACGATGAAGTGCCGCGTCGCGCGCTAGATTTTCTTGGTTTATTGGAAATCTGTTCCTCGTCTGGCAAATCAGTCTCGTCAAGAAGCTCCGTCGTCACAGAAGTTGGTGCGCTGTGATTATTGTTGCAGATCATGACAATTTCAAGTTCCGACCAATCCGAAAGGTTATCGTTGGTTACCAATTCACTGGCGGCTTCTTCATCAGTATTTACAGCTTCGGCTTCTGAGGGAATTTCCGATTTGTTGATACATTCGATAGGTGGCAATTCAGGTTCAAGGTCGTTAATCGGCAGAGTCTCAGGTTTATATTCGGTCGTGAGTTTTGACTCGACTTCGGTCTCAACAGGAAATATCGGCATAGGCTCAGATTCAATCACCGACATTAAAGTTTCCGGGTCGTCAGGAGTCTCAGCCTGGTGAGTTGAATGAACTTCAATTACCAATTCGGGTTTTGGTGTTTCTGATGTTTCGTTTTCAACATACAAAAAAGTCTGCGGGACTTCATCGGGTGCCTCTGGTCTCGCAACAAATTTTTCAGAGAGATCAAAATTAGTTGTTTCTTCTGTGTCCAAATAGTCGGTCGTCTGATCAACAATTGTCGCATCGGCGGTTCTGTCTATCATAGGAATCAACGGTAAGTCATATATCCCCTCATCCTGCGATGGTTTTTGTTCGACGAGTGGCAATGCCATATTCCATTCGTCGACAGCTGGTTCTTTTCTTAAAGATTTTTTAGTTATGGGTTGGACGGCCGGCCTATCTTGCAGCGCAGAACTCGTTAAGATTGCGCGCGGTTCAGTTTGTGGAATTTCGGTTGGTGTAATTAGTCCGTCTAGAATTTTGGCGGGCTTTTGATCTGCTTTAACTTCCTGAACCGTTTTGCTGGTTGGTGTCGGAGCGGTATCGGCAGTTTCTATTCCAGGTTCGGGAGTATGAATGGCTTTTGGAATCTCAATTTTCGTTGGCAATGGCGCCGGGGTTCTTGGTGATTCGGTTGGTACGGGTTCAATTTTCGGCTTGAGCAGATCGATAGAGTCACTTTTCGTCTCGAACGAGGCTGGATTTCTGTTATCCCTAGCTTCTTCCTTGGGCGTCTCGTCGATTCCGCTGCTTGTCTCAAGTTGGCCTAAGACAGGATTGCTGTTTGCCTCGGCCGTAGCTGCTCGAGGCTCTTGCTCGGCAAGGTCCCCCCTGGGATCAGGCAAAAATTTATTACCCGATTGAACTTTGGCTTTAAACGATTCAAAGAACGGCGCGCCAAGATTTGAGCTGTCTTGAAGATCTGGATCATCTTCATCTATATACTCAGCTCTTGTTATAGGATTAGATTCTGGCAGCTTAGGAATTTTATTAGCCTCAGTTTCAGGGTCAATTGATGGTTGTTGCGACTGCCTAGACAATAGTTGCTGTCTAACCCAACAATCTGTAACTGCTGAACAATCGCCGCAATTTTGCAGACAGGTAGAGCCAATGGCGGCTTGCCTTTCGGCTGCAGTTTTAACATTCGGTGCCGATTCGACAACCGACGCCGACTTTTCCGCAACAGCTACGCCTTCCATTAATAGAACGTCTCCGTGGCAATTTTGTTTTCAGCTACACCCGCGACAACCAGCGCATGCCAGATGTCGCCGACGAAATTTTGTCGGCCGCAAATGAAATAGAATTTTTCGGGTTCAGGTTTTTGTCTGTTCAGGATTTTTGCAATATCGATTCGGCCTTTTTCGTAACTATCCGGCAAATTTGTTTGCTGCGTAATGAAGTGCTTAACGTGAAACTGTTTGTGATCCTTAGTCATGTCGTCCAGCTGTTTCTTGAACACGATTTGGTCGATCGTTTGGTTGCTGTACCATAGTTCGATTTCGCTGCTCGGATCGTTCGCTAGCGTGTCGCGCATGATCGACATCAACGGCGCAATACCGACGCCGCCGGCGATCATTATTAGCGGCGCGTCGAACTGCGGATTCAGAAAACCATACGGTTCGCTGACCAGCAATTCGTCGCCGACTTTCAGGGTGTGTAGGCGCGATGAATAATTGCCGGGTTTCAGTTTCTTGACCGTGATGGCCAGGTACGGATCGCTCGGCGCGGAGGACAGGCTGTAGGCTTTGCCTTCTGGCACGTTCAAATCGGGGAACAAAACCGTAACATATTGGCCGGCGATGAAGTTCGGCCGCTTGCCTTCTTTGTCAAGAAAATGCAGCGTTACGACATCGGGCGTTTCGCGAATGACTTTGGTGATAACATACGGTTTCATTTAATGGACTACAACTTTCTCGACGTATTTTTGCATCGTCGCTTTAATTTTTTCGACTTCTGCGTCGCTGAAACTACCGAAATTGTCGAACTGCGAATTGAGTGAACGCCCGGGCCGAAAATGTTGAAAGGCGTAGCGTTTCGCGCCGCGGATCATTTGGCCGATTTCGTCGAAGTCTTCCAGATTCATCAATTGTCGAACAGCCGTGGTGCGAAATTCGTGATCCAGGCCCGAGTCGATGATCAGTTTGATGCTTTCTTGCAAAGCTGTCGTGTCAATCGGCCGGGCGATGGCGGCACTGTATTTGGCCAAAGTCGCCTTGATATCCATGGCGATAAAGTCCAAACTTTTTTCGCGTATCATTTGTTTAAGCATGTCGGGCCGCGTGCCGTTGCTGTCCAACTTAACCAAAAATCCCATTTCCTTTATCGTCGCAGCAAAGGCCGGCAAGTCGTCATGCATGGTCGGTTCGCCGCCGGAAATCACTACGCCGTCTAAGCATCCGCGCCGCCGCGCCAGGAAATTGAAAATATGCTCTAAAGGAATTTCTGGCGCGAATCTTTCCGGCAAAACCAGCTCTGGATTGTGGCAGTAGCCGCAGCGCATGTTGCATCCGATGGTGAACAGCGCCGCGGCCGTGTGGCCGGGATAATCGACCAGCGACAATTTTTGCAGGCCGCCGATTTTCATGTTATTCCTCGGTCGGCTTTTTCTTTTTCGATTCTGGTTTCATGGCTTTGTCGACGTGCGATCGCATGGTAAATTCAACTTGCTTGGCGTCGTTCCAGCGGTGTGTCGGCGTTAAGAAACCGACAACGCGAGAATAGATCTCACACGGCTCGTGGCACGTCGGGCATTCTTCGACTTCGCCGACCAGATAACCATGGTTGCGGCAAATGCTGAAGCTCGGGCTAAAGGTAAAGTAAGGCAATTTGTAGTTTTCGCAGATCTTCTTGACCAAACCTTTTAACGTCTGCGGATCGGCTCTTTCGCCCAAGAAGAAATGAATGACTGTGCCACCGGTGTATTTGGCCTGCAATTCATCCTGCAATTCCAAGATTTCGAACGGATCGTCGGTGAAGTTGACCGGTAGGTGCGTCGAGTTGGTGTAGAACGGGTACTTGACATCTTTACCTTTGCCATTGACGAAAGTTGCTAAATCTGGATATTTCTTTTGGTCCAGCAGCGCCAAACGGTAGGTCGTGCCTTCGGCCGGCGTGGCTTCCAGGTTGTAGTTGTTGCCGGTTTCGGTTTGGTATTCGACCAATGTATCGCGCATGTAGTCCATGACTTTTTCGGCAAACTTGCGTCCCTTTTCGGTACCGATGTTAACGCCTAGCAAGTTTTCGACCGCTTCATTCATGCCGATTAAACCGATCGTCGAGAAGTGATTCTTCCAATATTGATTGAAGCGTTCTTTGATATTCCGCAGGTAAAAACTGGTGTAAGGATACAAATTACTGGCCGTCAGTTTCTCCAACGCGTCGCGTTTAATCTCGAGCGATTGTTGCGCCAGGTCCATGCGCTTTTTCAGCAGTTTCATGAATTCGGCTTCGGTCTTGGTTTCCATGGCAATGCGCGGCAAATTGATCGTAACCACGCCGATCGAACCGGTCAGCGGATTGGCGCCGAACAATCCGCCGCCGCGATATTCCAGCTGGCGGTTGTCGATCCTTAAACGGCAGCACATCGAGCGTGCGTCGCCCGGGTCCATGTCGGAGTTGATGAAGTTGCTAAAGTACGGAATGCCGTATTTGGCCGATGTTTCCCACAGCGTTTCGACCACCGGATTGTCCCAGTCGAAATCTTTGGTGATATTAAACGTCGGAATCGGGAAGGTGAACACGCGTCCGGTGGCATCGCCCTCAGCCAAGACCTCAAGCAGGGCGCGGTTAAAAGTATTCATTTCTTCCTGATAGTCGCCGTAATCGGTGTCCTGCATTTCCCCGCCGATGATCACCGGTACGCCAGCCAGATCTTTCGGCGGTGTCAGGTCGAGCGTGATGTTGGTGAAGGGCGTTTGGAAACCGACGCGGGTCGGCACGTTGACGTTGAAAACGAATTCTTGCAAGGCTTGTTTGACTTCATTGTAGTTCAAGTTGTCGTGGCGAATGAACGGTGCTAGGTATGTATCAAAGTCCGAGAAAGCTTGAGCGCCGGCGGCTTCACCTTGTAATGTGTAAAAGAAGTTTACGATTTGGCCCAAGGCAGTCCTTAAATGCTTGGCGGGTTTTGACGAAACTTTTCCTTTGACACCAGTGAAACCTTCCATCAATAAATCTTTCAAATCCCAGCCGACGCAGTAAACTGACAACAAACTCAGGTCGTGAATGTGGAAATCGCCGGATTTGTGGGCGTTGCGGATTTCGGCCGGGTAGACTTTATTCAGCCAATAATTTTTGCTGACTTCGCCAGCTATATAATTATTAAGGCCTTGCAAAGAATAGCCCATGTTGGAGTTTTCGCGGACCTGCCAGTCCAGCTCGCCTATGTAATCGTCGACCAAGTTAATTTGTTCTTGGCTGGTCAATTCACGTAATTTTTCGTGTTGGTCGCGGTACAAGATATAGGCTTTGGCGGTTCTCTTGAACTTTGATGCTAATAAAATTTGTTCGACGATGTCTTGGATTTGTTCGACGGTTGGCGTTTTGGTTTCGACCACATCGGCCGCTTCGGCTAGGACTTTGGCCGTCAAACGTTCGGCCTGTTTGGCGTCGAATTCCTCTGTTGCTGCACCGGCTTTGGCAATCGCGTTAGTGATTTTAGCCGCATCGAACTTGACGCGGCGGCCGTCGCGCTTTTTGATATATTGAAACATACCCCCTCCTTAAATATGGGTTTTAGTTTATTTTTCTCGTTTCATGGAGAGGTCTAATGCCAGTCCTTGCTCGAGATGACGGACAACAGGCAGCCCGGCTATACGGTTGCGGCACAGCGACGGAGTTTCACCGTCTTTCCCTGGTCAACGCTGGGTTCTGAATCCCAGTGTCCCGTGGCACTAGATATAGTGCTTATACTATATTAGCGCACCATACATGTTGGGTCAAGAGTTTTTGATATGTAATATTTACAATGATTATAGATAAACTGCTCTATCAGCGCTGAGCTGCCTGTACTTTTCGTGTTTGGAACTTATTCAGGCCGACCTTCACAACATCAAGTAGCAGAATAAACAACACTGAAACACCAATTATCATTAGTAATTCAGGCAGCGGCAACGCCACAAATCCCATCAGGTTCGCAATCGGCGGAATGTATGTCATGACGATCGAGCCGACAACAAACAGCAAAATCATGCCCAGCAACAACCGCGACGGTCGCACACCTTGCCAGAAGAATCGTCCTCGCACACGTACGGAAATAATTATCAGCAACTGAGTCAAGTTAAAGAAGATAAACAGATTAGTCCGCGTCGCGTCGTTGGCCGTCGTGCCGACCGACACAAAATAGGTTAGGTAAAATAGCGCTGTGAAGATACCTAGCAATAGTGAAGTTCGCACTGTGCTTTTGACCTGGCTTGAAACTAGGGGTTGTTCGACTTCATCGTCATCGACACCGTCCGACGCTACGGTCATCAGTGGCATGTCCTGCAGCAAATTCGCGATCAGCAGCTGAATCGGCAGCATCGGCAGGCCGGCCGCGAACGCCACATAAAATACCGCCAGCGAGAAAAAGTTGCCGATGTTGCCGACCATGGCGTGCTTGATATATTTGTTGATGTTGACGAAAATGCTGCGGCCGTAGCGAATGCCGTTGATGATGACCTCAAGGCTGCTTTCGGTCAGAATGATGTCGGCGCTGTCTTTGGCGACATCGGTGGCGTTTTTGACTGCGATCGACGCGTCGGCCAGTTTCAGCGACGGCGCGTCGTTGATGCCGTCGCCTTGGTAGCCGACGACGTTGCCGGTTTGTTTCAGTTCTTCGATGATGCGGTATTTTTGTTCGGGCGTGACGCGGGCAAAGACTGAGCTGGCTTGGACGACTTTTTTGAATTCGTTGTGGGTCAGTTTGTCTAATTCTGCGCCGGAATAAACTTTTTCGCCCGGCTGGACCAAGCCGACTTCTTGGCCAATATACGTCGCAGTTTCGACGCTGTCACCGGTTAGGATTTTGATGTGAACGCCTAGCGCTTCGGCCTGTTGGATGGTTTTTTTCGACGTCGGCCGGAGTGGATCAAGCATGTTAACGAAACCTAAATATTTCAAATCTTTTTCGGCTGCCAAGATGTCAAAGTTTGGGTGGTAGTCGATTGTTTTATAAGCGATCGCCAATTGTCGTTTGCCTTCCTTGCCGGCCTGGTCGATCGGTTTTTTGTACTCCTTAATATTCGCGTCCTTGGCCAAATCCAAAATCACTTCCAGTGCGCCGATCACCACCAAATAGAATTTCTTGGACGAAGGATCTTCGACGATCATACGCCGCCGCCGCGCGTCCGGATCGAACGGTAGCGATTCGTATTGTCTCCAATTGTCGACTGTCGCTTGAATGTCTTTCGGCACGAAGTTTGAGAAAGCTCGGTCGAACGAATTGAGCTGGCCGTGCTTGATCTTGGCATCCTCGATCGAGGCAATCGCCAGTTTCTTGAACAAATCTTCGTCGTCGGAAAACAGTTCCGTGATAGCCAATTTGTCTTCGGTCAGCGTGCCGGTTTTGTCGGTGCAGAGAATGTTGACGCGGCCCAGGTCCTCGATGGCCGACAGGCGTTTGACGATGACTTTTTGCTGAGCCAGTTTCAGCGCACCGTTGCTGAGGTTGACGGTCATGATCATCGGCAGGGCTTCTGGCACGACCGTCATGGCCAAGGCAATTGTGAAAAGCACAACACTCGCCAGATCGCTGGTGCCCTGAATGCTGAACG
The DNA here is from genome assembly GCA_009777625.1 of Candidatus Saccharimonadota bacterium. Classification (GTDB taxonomy): domain Bacteria; phylum Patescibacteriota; class Saccharimonadia; order Saccharimonadales; family Saccharimonadaceae; genus WRLL01. The sequence goes on along the minus strand of WRLL01000007.1, from coordinate 16,520 downwards.
ATTTGGCCACCAGGATCAAAATGATCGTTACGCCGATGATGCGCATGATCGAAAAACTGAACTCGCTGATCGATTTCTGATACGGCGTGGTTTTTTTCGTGTCCTTGGACAGCTGGGCGATTTTGCCGAGCTGGGTGTGATTGCCGGTGGCATAGACGACGCCTTGACAATCGCCGCGTTCGATGACGCTACCGGTGTAGAGCAAACCTTTTGGCGAATTCGCGTCGTCGGGCTTTTTGTCGATCGGCACCGATTCACCGGTCAGTTGCGATTCGTTGACCGACAGGTCGGCCGCCGTCATGATTTTGGTGTCGGCCGGCACGATGTCGCCGCCCTTCAGAATTATCGTGTCGCCGGGCACCAGGTCGGCCACGTCGATCAGAATCTGTTTGCCGTCGCGAATGACCAGGGCTTCGTGTTTGAGAAGTTCTGACAACTTTTCGACGGCTTTTTCTGATCGATATTCTTGGACGAAGCCGAGGATCGAGTTCAGCAGCACGATGGCCAAGATGATCAGCGCGTCGGTATAATCGCGCAGGTAAAATGATAACGCCGACGCGAAAATCAAGATGAAGTTCAAGGCGTTGAAAAGCTGTTTGGCGAAAGTTTTGATGGCCGAGAGTTTTTCCTTGGCAAAGGCGTTGGGGCCGAATTGTTGCAGTTTTTGTTTGGCGGCGGTCGAGCTGAGGCCGCTCGGCGAGTAATCTTTGGCGGCCGTTTCGATGCTTTCGGTGTTGGGATCAGGGGTTTTTGACATGGTGCTTGCGGTTAATTATAGCACAATGCTTTGTCAAACAAGAGGCAGTTTGTTATTATATTATTAGTAAAGAAAGAGAGGTGCGCGATGAACATTCTCGTCATCGGTGGGTCGAATTTCATTGGTTGGCGTCTCGTCGAGATTCTCAGCGAAAGTGGCCACAATGTTACAGTAATCAACCGCGGAAATCACCCTAGAACCTATTCGCAAAATGTCGTTCATCGCGTTGCAGATCGAAACGACTATGCAAAAATGACGGAAATTGTTGAAGGAAAAAGTTTTGACGTGGTTTTCGATATGTGCGGTTTCGCCAAAGACGACATGAAGCACACAGTTGATCTTTTTGGCAATCGTACAGGGAAATACGTCTTCATGAGCACAGCGGCCACCTACCTTGAGCCACTTGCGATGCCAATTCCCGAAGATTTCCCGCAGGGTTCGCACGGAGTGTGGGGAAAGTATGGAAGTGGCAAACTCGACTGTGAACAGGTACTTCTTTCTGCCTACAAAGAGTCCGGGTTTCCAGCAGTCATCGTGCGCCCCTCCTATGTGTACGGTGTGGGCAACTCGATCGATCGGGAAACGTTCCTCTTCGACCGCATCACGAAAAATCGAAAGGTACTTATTCCTGGAGACGGTGAAGCAGTCATTCAGTTAGGAGAAGTCAGCGACCTATGCGCTGCTCTACTTACTATTGCCGAAACACCTAAAGGCTACGGCGAATCATACAATATTAGTGGCAACGAATTTATTACGTTGAATTCACTGGTTAGAATTGTAGCAAAAATTGTCGGAAAGGACTACGAAGCGGTACACGTCAACCCTGCCGATTACGGTTTTGTCGATCGCGATGTTTTCCCGTTCGATAACGTTTCATACGTCACGTCGTGCAAGAAATTCTCTGATGAATTCGGCTGGACACCGCAGGTATCGTTGTCGGCTGGGCTTTCTGCCGCCTATGAGGCATGGTCGAATTCCGAACAACGATTGTCTACTAGTTACGAAAAGGAAGATTCGGTTTTGGCTAAGATATAAAACTAAGCCAAAACGAACTGGCGACGAAAAGTCTACTCCTTTACGAAATAATCTAATATTTCAATAATTCCGTTTTCGTCAACATGTCCACCGATCATATAATTGCTTTGGCCTTTTTGTTTTACTAATTCTTTGAGTTCATTGCTGCCATTTTCCATAACGCCGGCATATTTACACAGTTCGATAAATTGCCAATCGCTCGTGCTGTCGCCGACTCCCAACATATTGTCAAACGGAATATCCAACTTCTTTGAAATATCTATCGCGCTTTGTTTTTTGGATATTCCGGCGGCCGTGATAATGCCGAATTGCAATGGCAAGGCGACTGGGTGGACTCCCCAGCTGAGCGTCAGGTTTGTGTTGGCTTTCTTAAACAATTCCGCGACTCTGATTTTGTCAGTTTCATTCAACGCAATTGGCATTATTTTCGTGATTTCACTATTTAGACTTTCGCCGATTAGCGAATCTACAATTTTGGGTTTTCTTTGCAAAATGTGCGTGTGCTGGTCGGTTATGTCGGATACTTGACTACTTTGAATAATGTAATCGTCGATCGTATAAATTTCAGTATAGACGTCGTTTTCTAAATAAGTATTAAGAATTTTTTGCACCTCGTCCCGGTTGTCAATGACATGCTTTTCCAAAATTACGTTATCGATCGGGTCTATGACAACAGCCCCACCGTCAGTGATATGCACGTTGTTTAATCCGGCCTTTTCGATAATTGACGTGATCGCAAAATGCGGTTTGGCGGTGCAAAGAATCACAGGAATCCCCCCCCCGTGTATGGATCTCAATTTATCAATGACTTCCTCATTTGGATCGGGCGAATTGTAGCCGATTTTTTCACCGACTATGACGCCGTCGACGTCCAGGATTATGCCTTTAATCATATCTACATTTTAGCACGGGATAAGCTACGCCGAAACAAACTGCGAATTGTAAAGCTTAGCATAAAACCCATTCTGCCGCAGCAACGTATCATGATTCCCCGACTCAACAATGTCCCCATGATTCATAACCAGGATCAAATCGGCGTCGCGAATCGTCGACAATCGGTGCGCGATGACGAACGAGGTTCGGCCCTTCATCAGTTCGCCCATGGCTTTTTGGATCAGGATTTCCGTGCGGGTGTCAACGTTGGACGTGGCTTCGTCGAGGATCAGCATCGGCGCGTCGGCCAACATGGCGCGGGCGATGGTCAGCAGCTGCTTTTCGCCGGCGCTGATGTTTTCGGCGTCTTCGTCCAGGACGGTGTCGTAGCCGTGCGGCAGGCTGCGAATGAAGTGGTCGACGTGCGCGGCTTTCGCAGCGGCCTCGATTTGTTCGTCGGTTGCGTCCAGGTTGCCATACGCCAAATTCTCGCGCACGGTGCCGTGGAACAGCCACGTGTCCTGCAGCACCATGGCGAATTGTTTGCGCGTCAAGGCGCGCGATATGGTTTTCGTGCAACGGCCGTCGATTTTGATCGCGCCGGACTGCGGGTCGTAAAAGCGCATCAGCAAGTTGACGATGGTCGTTTTGCCCGCGCCGGTCGGGCCGACGATGGCGACCATTTGGCCGGCGTGGATTTGCGCGGAAAAGTTTTTTATGACCGGGGTTTTGCCGTCGTATGAAAATTTGACGTGGTCGAATTCGATGTTGCCTTTGGCGCGCCAGGTTTCGTCGGGTTTCATTTTTCTTCCCCCAATATTTCTTTTTCAACATAATTCAAAAAACTCATATTTTTATAGATAAGATTATCATCAACGTATTCAGATTTCTTTCTAACGTTATAAGCAGCTTCAACAACTTCTTGGTATTCTTTTGGCAAATTTAGTTCTTTGCAATAATCAAAAATTTCAGAATAAGTCGTCAGTAATTTATCATGTTTTGCTAAAATCAAAATTTGCAAACCATACAAACAGGATTTAGAAAATCTATCGTTCGTCAGGAACTTATCACCACGTCGCATTATTAAGAATGAACAAAAGGCTATGCCAATATGAAATTGTGTAGCGCCGATTAGATCAATTTTGGTCATTTTTGGAATCTCAATTTGCGAAAGGACATCTTCGCCAAAGATCGTTTTGCCGCTTTTGATGAGCTGATATACAAAGATCTTTTTCGGAAATGGTGTGTCAAGTGTGTAATCTTTCAATTCACTTAAACGAAATGGATAAATACTTACGTCATCGAAATCTTGTTTTGATTTTATCTCGCTGCGCGAAACGTATTTGTCATCGTCGAAAACTATGCCAACTTCATAATCACTTTTTTCTGTCGTTTCGCCGGTTGCTTGTGAGCCATATAAAAATACCGAAACTGGATTAAATTGTTTTGTGAATTTAACAATTTTGTCTATCATACCTTCTCCTCCTCCTCACCTAAGAATTCGAAAACCCTCTCGCTCGCCGCCGCCGTAGACTGAATGACATTCGTGATATTCGCCACCTGCATGATCGGCTGGTTGAACTGCTGGACATATTGGATGAAGGCCTGAATGTCGCCGATCGACACGCGGCCGTTGATGGCCAGCCAGCCGCCCATCATCGCCACCGCGACGTAGCCGAGGTTGCTGATAAAGTTCATGATCGGGAACATCAGACCGCTGAGGAATTGCGACTTCCAGGCGGATTCGTGCAGGCTGCGGTTGTAGCGGTTGAATTTCTGGATGGCGCGTTTTTCGCCGCCGAAAACTTTAACGACGTTGTGGCCAGCGTAGATTTCTTCGATATGGCCGTTGATGTCGCCCAAAGAATCCTGCTGCTGTTTGAAATATTTTTGACTGCGTTTGACGATTACAACGATGAAAATCAGACTCAGCGGCACGGTGATAACGGCGATACCGGTCATTTGCCAACTGATCGACAGCATCATGACGAGGATACCGATGATCATCGTAACGCTGGTGATCATTTGGCTGAGGGATTGACTGAGGCTCTGCGCGATGGTGTCGACGTCGTTGGTGATGCGGCTGAGGACGTCGCCGAACGGCCGCGTGTCGAAATATTTCAGCGGCAGGCGATTGATTTTTTCGCTGATGTCGCGGCGGAAACGGAAGGCGACTTGCTGCGTTACGCCGGTTAGGATCCAACCTTGGGCGTAGCCGAATGCGGCGCTGAGGACGAACAGGCCGATTAATAATAATGCGGTTTGGCCCAGGTAGCCGTAATTCATGGTTGGTTTTTGGCTTAAGTCTAAGTTTTCGATTTCTGACCGTTGATCCTGCGGGACATTTTTTAGTTGGTTGGCGAATTCTTGGGATTGTTTTTGTTGGGCGGCCATTTCATTGTTAAGTTTTTCAATGGCGATTTTTTGCTGCTCGGCAGGTAAGGAAACGATAGCGTCCTTTTGCATTTGCAATTCGACTTCGGCCTGTTGTTTCATTAGGTCGCTAAGTTTCGCCACGGTTGTGCCTTTTGGCAAGGTCGCGCCCTGCGGCAATTTCTCCATGACGGTGTCATAAGTCTTTATTTTGATGTAATCGTTGACGATTTGGTTCGTCATGTTGCCGAGGATTTTCGGGCTCATGATGGCGAAAACCGTGCTGGCGACGGCGAAAATCAGCACCGTCAGCAGGCGCCATTTGTATTCTTTCAGATAGCCAGCCAGCTGTTTCATGCTCTTGCCGAGATTTTTGGCTTTGCCGCCAGGCATCATGGCCGCGGGGCCGCCGTGGCCCATCGGACCGCGCTGGGGCTTGTTGTTGGCCTGAATCTTTTTCAGTTCTTCGGTTTGATCACTGGCCATAATTTACCCCTGCTCTATCTTTTGCGATGGCGGCTTTTCTGTCGGCGACGCGGATGGCGGCCATTTCCCGTTCCATTTCGATGTCGCTGAATTGGGATTGGGCGATTTCGCGGTAGACTTTGCAATTTAACAATAATTCCTGGTGTGTGCCGCGGCCGACGATGTGGCCTTCGTCGAGAACGACGATTTGCTCGGCGGCTTTGATCGTGGAAATTCTCTGCGCCACGATCAGGACGGTTTTGTCGCGTGTGATCGGTTTCAGGGCGTGGCGCAGCGCGGCGTCGGTTTTGTAATCGACCGCGCTGAAGCTGTCGTCGAAAATGAAGATTTCGGGATTTTTGGCGATGGCGCGGGCAATCGACAAACGTTGTTTTTGACCGCCGGAAACGTTACTTCCGCCCTGTGCAATATGATGTTTAAAGGCACCGTCCAAGTCGAGTACGAATTCGGCTTGGGCGATTTCGGCGGCTTTTAGAACTTCTTTATCGGAAATTTTTGGCGCGCCGTATTTGATGTTTGATTCGACCGTGCCGCTGAACAGCACGCCTTTTTGCGGAACGTAGCCGATGGCCCTGACCAGATCTTCGTGGCTGACATCGCGCACGTCGCGGCCGTCGATCAGGACTTGGCCGGCGCTGACGTCGTAGAAACGCGGGATTAGATTTATCAAAGTCGATTTGCCGGAACCGGTCGAACCAATAAACGCCGTAGTTTGGCCGGGCTGCGCCGTGAAATTTATCCCGCTAAGAATCGGCGCATCGGCATCAGGATAAGAAAAGGTTACATCGCGGAATTCGACGATACCCTTCATATTCTGATCAAACGGCTCGGGATTTTCCGGCTCTTTAATCGAATTTTTCGTGCTCAAAATCTCGCCGATACGCGCCATCGAAACCTGCGCCCGCGGCAGGAAAATCATCAACACGGCCAGGAATAGGAACGACATAATCACCTGCAGCGCGTACTGCATGAAAGCCATCATGTTGCCGATCTCCAGATTGCCGGACGCGATTTCGTGCGCGCCGACCCAGACGATCGCCAGCAGCACGCCGTTGACGATCAGCGTCATCATCGGCTGCATCAGCGAAATGGCGCGGTTGATCCAAACATTAATTCGTCGCATGTCTTCGTTGGCCGCGGCGAATTTCTTTTCCTCGTATTTTTCATTTCTAAAGGCGCGAATGATTCTTAAGCCCGTCAAGTTCTCGCGCGCCACCAAATTCAATTTGTCGACCAATTTCTGAACGATTTTGAATTTTGGCATGACGGCAATGAACAGCGCGATGATCAACACGAAAAAGGCCGACACGCCCAGCGCCATGACCCACGTCATGTTCGGTGCCGTGGCCAGCGCGTTGATGACGGCGCCAACGGCCATGATCGGCGCCTGCAGGACCATGCGCAGGATCAGGATCGTTACCTGCTGCAATTGCTGAACGTCGTTGGAGCTTCGTGTAATCAAGCTGGCGGTCGAGAATTTGTTGATTTCGGCCTGGGAAAAACTGTTGACCTTGGCGAAGGTCGCCGCGCGGACTTCCTTAGCAAAGCCCGACCCGATTCGCGCCGCCAGGAAACCCGATCCGACCACCGCCACGCCACCGATCGCCGTGATGCCGAGCATCTTTAGGCCCTCGCTGATGATGTAAGATTCGTCCTGACCGATGATGCCGTTGTCGACGATACTGGCCATCATCATCGGTAGTTGCAGCGTTGCCCACACGCCGACGCTGGTCGTGATGAGGATGAGGATGAGCATCCACCAATATGGTTTGAAGAATTTTAGAACTTGCTTCATAAGACTTAAGTATAACTTTTCATACTTTGTGTGTCAAGGGTTTTATTTCATTTTCAATTATCCACTCTAAATCTTCAGTTGTCTTATCAATGTTGAAGCGGCCATTCCCAACCGGATAATGTAACGAGTAAAATTTATATGTATTTGAATTTATTTCTTTCTCAAATTTCTTTTTTCGCACCTGCGAGACCGAAATCTTTTCGTCAAGAACTATCGAGCTGACCTGGTTGCCAAATAAAATTATAACTTTCGGTTTTACGATTTCGATCTCTTGCAGGAACAAATCCAAATACTGTTGATAGACGCTATCGGGCAACAGCCTGGCATCAAGCTGCGTGCACTTTCCTAAATTCGTTATGTAACATTTATTATCGGCGATGTTTTCATATACCTGCTCTGCGAATTGTTCGGTCCATTCACTGGCTTTAATAGACTTGATTTTGTTGTAAATATCTTTATCTAATAAATTTAACGTATGAAATAAATCCCAAATGTTTTTGGTTCCTATCCACGGCGATTTTATCCCTTTCCAATTTTTCGACGAAGCAATATTTTTGCTAGTTGGGTTCATAAATACAAAGCAGATGTCGGGGTTGCTTTCGCAGCCGCCGTTGCAAATCGCGTCCAGTTCTTGGGCGCCATATTTATCTTGCAGTTTGTGGAATTTTTTATTCAATTCCTTTAATGATTTGGAATTAATAATATCGACGACATCGAACAAATTATCGACGACGTAATCTGCTTCTTTTTCAATGCCGCCCTTGGGGTTAATGACAACTTTTGTGCCGGCTAATTTGAACACTTTGCTGTCGGCTGGCGAATCGCCTATCGCCAATATTTCGCTTTTGATAATCCCCAGCTTTTCAATAATCTCTTTACAGCCATCATATTTGAAATTCTTGCTTCTGAAATCTTCTAACTCTATTCCTTCTATAGCATCGCCCTTCATCCTCGGCGCATTCCCAACTATGTAAGAAATATCCAAAATGTTTTTATAATAGTCCAAGACCGGTATTATGTTGCCTGAATGTAGGACTGTCTTTATTTTGTTATTTTCTAAGAATTCGAATAATTCTTTCGCTCCGTTTGTTAGGTATTTGTTTTCGTTTAGCTTTTCATTTATTCGACCTAAGCTGACGCCTTTCAAAAAATCAACTCGTTTCTTTAAGGAAACTAAGCCATCCGCTTTTCCGTTAATAAAGTCTCCATTGAGTTTTTTGCTTTCCGCTTCTTTTCCGTTAATGCCGCATATTATATCTAAAATGTCTTCAGCAACTAACGTGCCGTCAAAATCTGTGAGGACTAATTTGATCATAACAGCTTCATTGGATTAGGCCGTTTTGGCTTTTGAGCCCCAACCGCCACTGTGTGCTCGCAGCGCGTTAAAGATTACTGTAACATCGATCAGTTCCTGCAGGCCCGCGCCAACCAGCGCCGGAATGAAGCCAAAGGCCGCAAAACCCATCAATACCAAACACAGCGCGATTCCGACCCACACCGACTGCAGTGCCACGCGAATCGTGCGCATGGAGATTTTCCGGAGCAGCGCGACGCGCGACAAATCGTCCAGCATGATAACCGCGTCGGCCGATTCGCCCGCCGCTGTCGAACCGCGCGCGCCCATGGCGATGCCGACGTCGCTGGCCGCCAAGGTCGGTGCGTCGTTGACGCCGTCGCCGACGAAGGCCACGCTGTCTTCGCGGCCGCAGATGTTGCGCATGGTTTTGACTTTGTCGGCCGGTAGCAGCTGGGCGAAAACTCTGTCGATGCCGACTTTCTGGGCGATTTTGGCGGCAGTCGATTCGCGGTCGCCGGTCAACATGACGGTTTCTTTGACGCCGAGCTGTTTCAATTCTTTCAAAGTGTGGCGCGATTCTTTTCGCACCTGGTCGGCAAAGTAAATCGTGCCGGCGAATTTGTTGTCGACGGCGACAAAAATCGCGGTTTGGTCGACGGCGGCGTGGGCGTCTGAGAAATCTTTGATTTTGTTTTTCTTCAGAAATTCGGCTCGGCCAACTAAAACTTTCTTTGCACCGATGTTGGCGAAAACGCCGTCGCCAGTTATTTCTCGCAAATTTTTGGTTGACTGGATTTTAATCTTGTTTTTCTTGGCGTATTCAACCAGGGAAGTCGCCAAAATGTGCGTGCTGTTGGCTTCGGCCGAGGCGGCTAAACTTAGCAAATCTTTTTCTGACAGATTGCCGATGGGATCGACTTGACTGACTTCGACGTCGCCATGCGTTAGCGTTCCAGTTTTGTCAAAGGCAAAGACCGTTACTCTGTTAAGCTTTTCCAACACCGCGCCGTTTTTGACAATGATACCGTGACGACTAGCGCGCGACATGCCGGAAATCAGCGCGATTGGTGCCGCCAAAATCAGCGGGCAGGGCGAAGCAACAACCAAAACTTCGGCGAAACGCAAAGCCTCGCCGGAAATCGCCCAGGCTGCCCCAGCGATCGTGTACGATACCAACGTGAACGGCACGGCGTAGCGATCGGCCAGCCGCACAAACGGCGCTGGCTGCGATTCGGCGTCGCGGACCAGCGCGATGATTTGTTCGTACTGCGAGTGGGCTGCGTCGGCCGTGGCGCGGATTTTGACCGCGACGTCGCCGTTCAACGCGCCGGACATTACGCTATCGCCAGCTTTCTTTTCCACCGGCAAGGATTCGCCGGTCAGTGAGCTTTCGTCAAATTCGGCCGCATCGGAGATCAAAACGCCGTCGACTGGCACGACTTCATGCGGTTTTACCAAAACCACGTGATCGATTTGGACTTCAGAAACTTTGACATCTTCGACTTTGCTGCCTTTGACCAAGTGGGCGATTTGTGGCGCGCGTTTTAACAGATCAGACAGTTCGCGTTTTGCCCGATTAGCGGCGTAATCTTCCAAAGTTTCGCCACCGGTCAACATCAGGATAATCACCAACGCCGCCCAATATTGGCCGACTGCGATACAGGCGCCTATGGCCGTGATCGCCAAAATGTCGACGCCGTAGCGACCGCTGCGCAGCGTCTTGATCATGTCAATAATTAAGAATGTTCCAACAATTATCGCCCAAGCGATAATCAGATAACGCGAAAAATCATTGTTGAAATCGCGTGTGATAGCCGCGGCGATCAATCCGGCGACCAGGACAACTGCTGTGACAGCAAATTCCCAGTATTCTTTTACAAAGTTAAAAAGTTTTTTCATAGTGTTGCCATTTTAGCATATTTCGCATCAAGGCGCAGGAAGTCGCTGCGCCGGACAGGTTTGCAACACGCCAGCCATAGCGTCGTGTTCGGCCGGAGTTACCCAGAGAGTGTATTTGATTTTAACAGCGATTTGGCGCGCGATATATTGGCAGCGAAAAGGTTTGAACGGCGGCAACCACTCGGCAGCGTCGCTATCGGACTTTTGCATGTTGGCGCGGCCCTCGACAGCAATCAATTCGAGGTCGTCGTTAGCTAATTCTTTGCGACGGTCAGCGTCGAGCTCTTGTGCGCCAGTCTGCCAGGCGTTGCTCAGCGCCACAACGTGGTCGATCTGGACAGCGCTGGATGTGCCGGTGCCGCGCGTGAATTCGATTCTGGTTCCAGTGTAAGGATCGTCCAGCACTCCGGACAAAACTGTGCAACCGTCGTCACCGTACTTAACTTCTGTTAAATCGCGAGCTAAAATCCGTTGACGCGAGTCGCATTTGCCCCAGCTGGCCCAGCCGCTGCCGAACTCACTACGTTTGTAACCGGTTTTCGGCGCGCGGTCTTTGACAGGCAATTTAGTAAGTTCTTCGACTGCCAGTGACCGATCAGAATCGTCTTTTTGAATTGTTGGTACGATTGGTGTCGGTTCAGGATTTGGCGCTGAATTGGCTTGCCAAAGAATCCCGCCCGCAATGATGAAGAAGATAATAACAATCGCGACAACACGTCGGCGACGATAGGTTTTGGCTTTTGAGCTCATGACTATTATTATATTGTATAATGGTTCAAAGTTAAACAGGAGGTTAAGGTATGAAAATTACTAAATATGAACATTCGTGTCTAGTTGTCGAAAATAGCGACCGAACATTAGTCATCGATCCCGGCGAATATTCAACGAGTTTTCAGCCAGGCAACAACATCGACGCCGTAATTGTGACTCACGAACATGGCGATCATTTCGACCCTGAAAAAATTTCTTCAATTGTCAATCTTAACCCAGATGCAGTTATCTTCACAACAGCCAAAGTAGCTGAGGAATTGCGCAGTAAAGCCACTTTACCAAACAATCAAATTATCGTTGCAGAAAACGGTCAAAAGGTTCAACGCGAGCCATTCGATTTTGAATTCTTTGGCCATGACCATGCAGAAATTGTCGAGGGCGTCGTGCCCTGTGACAACATCGGCGTGGTTGTTAATAATGCGCTAGTTTACGGCGGCGATTCATTTGCGCAGCCGCCAGTGCAGCCGAAGATTCTAGCTTTGCCGGCCGTCGCGCCGTGGCTGAAAATTTACGAATCAATGCAACATGTTGCCGCTACCAAACCAGTCCAAGTTTTTCCAACCCACAATGCCCTGCTGTCGCCGACTGGCGAAAGCATCTTTTACAATTGGTTAAGAAAAGCCTGCGAAGACAACGGCACCGAGTTCATTGATTTGCAACCTGGCGACGCAGTTGAAGTCTAATCCTTGCTTAAGTGTCTCTGTAATTTATCTACAATCCCTAACTCGAGCGGCCTTGTGCGTTGGTCAAATTCGCGCTGACTATTCAGTGGGATGCCCTTGTCTAACTGCTTAGTATAAAGCGTGATATGCGGCACGGTAAAGTCCGTGCCCCCCCCCAGCACGACGCGAATCGCATCACGCCATTTTTCCAAGTCTAGTATATCAACTAAGCCTACGATTGACTCGAGGTCTTTTTCCGGCTGAAAGGCCCGCAGGAACTGGCCATCCAGCTGCGGCGGATGATCATCTATGAAATGGGCCACCGAATTGTTAGCTTCAGAAATTCGGTCAGCCAAAGACTTATCGGCAATCTGATCAGCGAATTTGATTAGCGAAACATGGAATTCTGTTTTCAATTTCAGGCCATCGATTTCTTTGGGAAAGTTTAGTTTGCGAACATAATCCGTCGTGTCAACAATGATGTAACTGCCATGTTCTTGGCTAAGGCGGACTTGTGGATTTTGCTCCGTCATAACTAACCTTTCCAGTTTTTATGGCGTTAAGCGGTTCATATCGCGCGGAAAGAGTGTAGCTTCCTTAACATTATTAAGACCGATCAATTTTTCAGTCAAGCGTTCCATACCCAAACCAAATCCACCGTGCGATGGCATGCCGTACTTAAACGCTGATAGATAAGGCACAAAACCTGGGTCGTTTGGATCGCCGTCGGCCAGCGTTTTCAGCTGCTCCACCAAGATCTCGTAGCGATGTTCGCGCATGGAAATCGTGGCGATTTCGAGGCCGCGGAATAATAGGTCGGCCCGCTCGGCCAAAGTCGGATCGTCGGCTTTCAATCGGTGATAGAATTTCATGCTGCTAGCTGGCCAATCGACAACGAAAACTGCTTCTGAGTTTAGGTTTTTCTTGGCGTAATCGCAGATCCAGCGCTCTTCGTCGGGAGTCAAATCCTTCTCGTCGGTTGTGTCAGTTTTGGTGGCTTTGGTGTAAAGTTCGTGAATCTCTGCCATACTCAAACGCGGGATTTCTTTGGGTAAAGTCGGTTTAACGGAATTCCATTTCTTTAGATCATCGCTATATTTTGCGAAAACATCGTCGCTGACGCGGTTCATTAAGCCAGAAATTAAGCCAAGCAAATCATCGAAAATGATGAAGCCCATTTCAACATCAAACGTGATGAATTCTGTCATGTGGCGCGGCGTGGCACTCGGTTCGGCGCGGTAGGTTTTGCTGATTTCGTAAACGCGCTCGAATGGGCCGACCATGATCTGTTTGTAGAATTGGGCCGATTGCGCCAGTGTAGCGGTTTTGCCGAAATAATCCATTTTGAAAACTTCAGCGCCGCCTTCAGTTGGTTCGGCCAGCAGTTTTGGCGTGCTCATTTCGGTGAAGTCATTTTCGTCTAAGTAAGCACGGACGCTATGCATGATTTCAGCCTGGACTTTGAAGATCGTTTGTTCCTGCAGGTTTCTTAGACCAATCACGCGGTTGTCGAACAGCGTGTCGAGGTTTTCCGATTTGTGGCCCAACGGTTTGTCGATTTCAATCGGCGGCTCGTCGGTCACGGGAACTTCGACTTCAACTTTTACATCGTGTAGTTCTGCACCGCCGGGCGCGCGTTCATCAGCGACGACTTTTCCTTTGACTGTCATGACTGTGCCGATCTGCAGACCACGCAACTTTTCTATTTCGTCTTTGTCGCTGATCAGCATTTGCGTTAAGCCGCTGCGGTCACGCAATGTAATAAAATTCAAACCGCCCAGCAAGCGTTTTTTATGTAGCCAGCCTTGTAATTCAACTCCCTGGCCGATTTTGTCTTTTAGCTCCCTGGATAAAGTTCTCATGATTTTCCTCTTACTTTAGTTAGTTGATTCGGCTGGTTGGCGGGCTGTGGGCTAGACGAAATCACCGGCTTTCGTCGCCAGCCCGCAAATTACTATTAGAATCGCCGATTCGTTTCATGATTTTATTTTACTATATTCCTTAAATTTAAGCTAGCAGAGCGCGCGTGATGTCACTCAGCGTCAAGAAGCCAATCGTTTTGTCGTCCTTTTCCACCATCAGCACTGATGAATTGTATTCGCACATCTGGCGCAGGGCCGACTCCAGTGGCGCCGAAGCCGCGACAGCTGGCGGCAATTTGCGCATGGACTTAGTCACAACCTTTTCTTCCTGTTCAATCGGCAGAACATCATCAAGAAACAGCAGTCCAACCGTGTGGTCAAGATTCTTTTCAGCAACTGGAAATACTTTGTGGCCGCTGTTAAACAGCTCGTCCAATAATCCCGGCGTCAGAGGATCTTTGGCTTGCACAAAGGCAACTTCATCGCGCGGCGTCATGCTATCAGCTGCGGTTTTGTCGCGGAAATTCAGCACGCCAGTTAAAAGATTTTTGGTCTTTTCATCGATGACATCACTTTTCTTTATCAGGTGCACCAGTTCATGCTCAGAATTAATACGTGGCTCGTCGCCCAGATTATTCAACCGCGCCATCCACTTTGCCCAGGAAAAATACTTTGTAAAGAAACCTAAATGTTTCCTGATCATTTCGGTCGACGAAGGCTGCAAGGCACGCCCTAAGATTACCGCCAAAGCCGTAACAACAAACGTAATCGCTCCGCCAACAAAGAACCCCCAGGTCCACGCCGAGAGAATCGCGATCACGATGACATCGACCAGCGCCAAACTGTGTGTAATGACGGTCAGACCGGGATAGATATCAAGGAAACGACTGAGCTCGCGATAAGATTTCTGACGTTCAGCCAATCGTTCGATTTCGAACCGGCTCTCGTGCGGTTTGAAATGAAATGCCAGCAACAGCACTAACAACAAGCTAAAACCAACTACTGCAAAAATCATTTTCCTCCTTTGCATGTATTGTATCATGGGTCGTCTTTATGTTAAAATCGTTATAATTAAATGGAGGTATTTAGATGAACACACGGTTATGGATATTTTTAGCGGTGCTAGTTGTAGCGACAGTCGGCGGTTTGGTATGGTATAAAAATCAAGGCGGCGACACGGCCGCTTACACTGAGCATTTGGATGGTACCCGGTTAATCACAAAACAAAGCATAATTGATGCAATGAAAGAAAGTGGTAAACAGGACATCGACGAATCGACCATCATTCCCGATCATTTCCTGGGCAAGAAAGACAGCAAAGTCATCGTTATCGAATACGAAGACTTCGCCTGCAGTGCCTGTAACTCGCTAGCACCGTACGCTACCAAAATCCACGAGGAATTCCAGGATCGCGTGCTGTTCATTTACCGTCACTTTAGCATCAATCAGAACACTTCGACATTGAGCCAGAGCGGCGCCGAAGCGGCATTTTTACTGGGTGGAACAGACGCCTTTTGGCAGATGCACGAGTTGATCTTTAGCGACGATAGATGCGTCGAGGGTCAGGAAAAGTCAGGTTGCGAAGAAGCAATCCTCGGTTACGCCGAATTAATGAAACTTGACAAGGATAAATTCAAAACCGCACTGACCGACTATATGACCAATGGCATTAAGGACAAGATCAATCGCGACAAAGCACTAGGTGTAGTAGCTGGTGTAACCGCCACGCCGACTTGGCTCATCAACGGCGAAGAAATCAGAGGGGCTAACTACAACAAGATGCGCGAAGCAATAGAGCAGGCGCTGAAAGACACAAAATAACTTTTCTTGGACGTTATTTTTGACTATTTTTGATGTTATCGATCGAGTTCAAGCTGCCCTCGAGTTTGTTGCGTAATTTGTCCAGAAACATCTGGAAGACATCGTCACGCAATATGCCGACGAACTGTTTTTCCTTGCTGCCAACGATGACAACTTTGTCGCCGGGTTTTAAATCCAATTCGGCGCGCAAGTCAGCCGGGATGACCAACTGACCCTTACTGCCGATAGTTGCCGCGCCGTAGACTTTTAGGTCTTCTTTCATATCGTAAAGTATAACTTTTCATACTAAGAATGTCAATAGATGGGTAAATAGTTCTGAGGTCTAAATGTTGACGAATGTTCGAATCTCCTATAGAATCGGTTCATGGAAGAGAAAATTACCCAGATTAAAGATTGGCTCGGAACAGGCGCGATTAATATTTTTGGTTCGGCATTTGCCGGCAAGGACACGATCGGCGAGCGTTTAGCAAAGTTGATAGACGCAGAACTAATTGTCAGTGGCGATATTGTCCGCGCTGCTCGCGACAGAGCCCAGAATGCAGCGATCCAGGAAGCGGCAAAAAATACCGATCGCGGCGGCTGGATGGCAATGGAAGAATATAAGCAGCTAATCGCACCCTATTTGACTGATGAAAAAATAAGTGGTCGACCTTTAGTTTTGAGTATGGTCGGACGCTGGCTTGGCGAAGAGCAACCAGTTATGGAAGCGCTAAAAAGTGGTGGTCATGACACACGAGCTGTTCTGCTAATTAACATTCCCGAAGAAGAAGTTTGGCGGCGCTGGGAAACTGTCGGTGACACTCGACAAGGTGGTCGGCCTGATGACTTAACGCGCGAAAAGGTTCTGCGACGACTGAACGATTTTCACGACAAAACTCTGCATGTTATA
>WRLL01000006.1 GCA_009777625.1 Candidatus Saccharimonadota bacterium | reverse complement strand
AATACTTCCGACACCCACGACACCATCCAGAGAATCAGAGGCCTCTATTGAACCAGCAAGACGGTCAGCTGTAAATTCTGCGGAGCTTGCTACTACACTTGAGTCCGCGACTACAGCATCAGCCTGTACATTATCATGCCAAGTTTCTGAAGTCGTTCTCATAGCCCTACCTAATTCGCTTGCAAGTTCGCCAATTTTCTCGGTATATCCAGACATTTTGCTCCTGGCACCATCTAACTCAAACGGCAACGCCTGCCTTGGTATATCTGCACTCATAGTATCTCCCTTTCGCCACCCGTTAGGTCGCTACTTGGTCAAAACAAGAAAAGCGACTAGTTCTAGTCGCTAAAGCTACATGCACGATATTACAGAAATATAACACTCCGTTTAGTAGGTTTAGCTTTCTTATTATAGCATAGTCGCCGCTAGATTTCTACCCTTAACCAGAGGTGCATTATGCACTTACGCAATTGGCTCGAATATCACGCAGAATATCATCGGCAGATAGATCAGACGTACTATAAATAGTCGCATCTCCCGGAGGAGAATCACTAGACTCACCCATCGTCATTCTAGCTTCAATTTCATCACCAGTGATATTGCGTGCGACTAATCTCGCGCGCCTGTCCACATCACTACATATTAAATGGACCCATACGACTTCATCTATTATTTCAAATACCTTCCTAGCCATTTTGACACAGGTAGGTATCGCACATACGCCGTCCTGGCGTAAATCATACAGCATTGATTTAGGTGTCCCATAATAATATCCGATAGGCTGCAATAATGTATCCTGGAGACTGGTTTCGATATAGGCGCCTTGTGCAAAATTAGCAACAAATTGTTCTTCCGTAAGAAAAACACCGTGCACGCCTTCTATCTCATCTGGACGCTTGGGGCGCGTCAAGTGCACAGACGCACATCGCCATCCATTATTTAACGCCATATTGCCAAGAGTCGTCTTTCCAGACGCACTCGCACCGGTGATCATAAACGATGGTCTGTCTATTTTCATCTACAGACCATCAAAATTAAGTTCAGCAACTTTGTCCAGATCAATTCCTGATTCAGCATACAGTTTCTTTGTGTTTTTCCCAGTCAGCTGGCCAGCATTAAATCCCAGTTGCCGAGCGGTCTCATACACTTGTTCTGGAGTCTTGGCTTCAATTTCAATATACGGTTTTAATCGTGGCCAGAAATCTATTGAGATCTCAACATCGTTTAACTTGTACAGCTCTCGCCTGTTCTCTTGATAGCCTCGACTCTCCAAGCCAATTTTTTGTAAAATTTTCAAAGTGTCCTCAAAATCAGACACCTCAACTTCCCATTCGCTTGTACCATCCACATCATCATGAGAGATCTCTTTTGCCGTTATAGTTGTGCGTTGACCATCAGTCCTTAGCCTAAGCCATCGACCTTCCCGTTTTGGGATAGCATCGAAAACGTGTCGCCTGAAGTTAAATTCTCCAACTTTTTGCGCACCCAGTCGTATTAATTTGCCCCTTATTTCTTCTGGGCCAATATTTAGTATCTTCGCTTCGTTCTCTATAGCATCATTCATGGCCTATCCTTAATTCGGTCTCCAAATTCTTCTCTTAGGCTCTCATACTCCTCTCTTCTGAGCCTGACAATCTCTTTAGGAATTGCACCTTCACAGAATCCCTCTAGGTCTTCGGTTAAATCCATCCTCTGGATACATACGCCAACTTTATATTGCCCAGAATCATCAACATACAAACGCGGCCCATAAAAAGATTCGTAACAACCGCCATCGCTTTTTATCGAGCAGCCTCTGCATGTGTCTGGTAGAAATGTTTGTTTGAATTGTTTAAATTGGATTACCCTACCGTCTGGCAGTCTATACTTTACGCCCACATTAGAAACACCGGCTTCTATTAATAGTTCTTCTGGCTTTGCACCGAGTGTTGCCAACAATTCATAAGCCGCCTTGTATGATTCAAGCCCTTTATCAAGATCGTGCAGAATACGCATCTGAAGACGCGGATCATATTCGAATAGAATACGCATAGCCCTTTCTGCATCACCAATATCTCTCATGACAATATTCGCACCAGCTTTAACTCCAGAATCTAAGGCTATTTTCATAGATTCTTTTAGTCGTATTATTTTATGCGCCGCTAGGCGCTCGTTACGATATTTTTCCGCCTGAACTTGGGCTAGTTCCTCTGGGGTTGTACCAAAAACACTAAAATTAATCTTTGAGACTCCTGCCTCCACCGCCCTTCCTATCCCACCCGGATTTTCACCATTCGACGTCATTTTGACTTGATAGCCTAGCGACACAGCCTGCTCAGTCAATTCAGCAATACCTCTATGTAAGCTTGGCTCACCACCAGTAAAATGTAGTTCATCTGAGCCAATACTTCGTCTCATTGATGACAATGCGTATCTGAATGATTCATCAGGCTGCATCTGCCCTGGCATAAAGTCAACTCCATTAATCCCAGAAAAAACAGAGCTACGCTGAGTAGTAATGCCTCTTAGCGCCACTGCCACAGGCGTCCCCTCGTTATGGCAAAATGTGCATGTCATTCCGCACTTGTCAGTAATTTTGGCTCGCAAGCCGCGATCTTCTTCTATTCTTACAGGGATTTCTTTCTCTAATTCAACTAATTCCGCAGCTGCAGGCGAAAGCGACTCCCATCGCATTTGATCTGCAAGCTGGATAAAGCTCCCGTTATCTTTAATAAGATTTCTGCTCATATCAGCACAGCCCTCTCCCACCGTTAAGACCGCAATATTGTACTTATGCCATAGCAAACAAAAAAGCGACCATATGCTAGTCGCTAAACCTACCAACTAGAGCTTTCAGCCTTCGATGGTGCATATGATCGCATTATCGGACTGAAAGCCTAGTTTGGCTTGCCTAGTTGTTATAGGTTTAGCAACTTGATATTACCATACAATTGGTAAATTGACAAGTAGCTAAACTATGTATGTTGTATATTTTTACGTCACAGCACAGAGGATAAATGCGTCTACCCAAATAATTCCGTGCTCAAATACTTCTCCCCGCGATCTGGGAAGATCACCACGACCACACCGGAATCCAATCTCTCCACGATCTCCAGCGTCGCAAACATCGCCGCGCCGCTGCTCATGCCGACGAAAATTCCTTCCTGCGCCACGATCTGGCGCGCCATTTCGTAGGCGTCATCTGTTTCGACCATGATGCTTTCGTCGATGATCGACGGGTCGTAAATTTCCGGCACGATCGCCTCCTGCATGTTCTTTAAGCCCTGAATGTAGTGGCCTTTGACAGGGTGGGCTTCGACAATTTTGATAGCCGGATTTTTTTCTTTTAAGAAAGTCGTAATGCCCATCAAAGTTCCGGATGTACCTAAGGAAGACACAAAATGCGTCACTTTTCCATTAGTTTGATCCCAAATTTCCTCGCCGGTGGTTTCGTAGTGAGAAATTTTATTATATTTATTGGAAAACTGATTCGGATTGAAATATTTGTCGGGGTTTTCCTTCAGCATCTCGCGGACTTTCATGATCGCGCCATCGGTTCCCTTGTCTGCATCTGTCAAAATAACCGTCCCGCCAAAGGCCTTGATCATCTTTTGCCGTTCCACTGAAACAGCAGACGACATGACGATTTCGACTTTGTAGCCCTTGACGCGGCCGATCATAGCCAGCGCTATCCCTGTATTGCCCGAGGTTGGTTCAAGAATAATCTTGTCCTTCGTCAGCAAGCCCTCTTCTTCAGCCTGTTCGATCATTTTAAGGGCGATGCGATCTTTGATGCTGCCGGTCGGGTTGAAGCCTTCTAGTTTCGCGTAGAGTTGAACTGCCGGATTCGGGTTCAGGTGGTTGATCTTAACCATAGGAGTGTTGCCTATAGTTTCTAGGATATTGTCGTAAAGCATCATCAGTCTCCCCATTTACAATTATTATACTGAAGATCCTGAAACGAGTTCAGGATGACAACATTTTAAGACTCGCGCCACATCCGCATCGGGCTCGGGCCCTGCGGTGTCTTTTTGAACGAGATGGTTTTCGGATCGCGTGGCTGGGACTTTGCGGCTGTCGTATCAATGTTTTGGCCTTGATTATTAGAACCGTTTCGACCGCCACGGTTATCTTGACCGCCGAAGTTTTGAGGACGACCGCCGAACGATCGCGTTGCCTGATTGCGATTCTGCGCAGGTCGTTGTTGACCATTTTGGCCATTTGCAGGTCGTCGCGAATTGAATCGCGCCGAAGAAGAAGTCTGCCCCTTAATCCGCGCCAATTCCTGCTGTTCAAAGGCCCGCTCGTCGCCGGCCCGCTTAGCCTCGGCTCGCTGGGTTTCAGCCTTGTTGACGGCGCCGATTTCGTTGACGACTGGGATGACGATCGGCGTCCTCTTAGTCTGGTCATACAGAATTTGCGTAATTTCGTCCCTTAAATCTCTCTTGAACAATTCCATGTCGACGCGCCGGCCAGCGTAGGCCCGGGCGGTCTTTTGCTTGACATAATGACGGATCGAATTGATCAGGTCTTCTGAGTCTCTTAAGTAAATAAAGCCGCGCGAAATGATATCAGGACTCGACAAAAGCCGGCCAGTTCCCCGCTGCACCGTCAACACCACGGTAAAGATTCCCTCGCGGCTCATGTGCAGACGATCCTTCAAAACGACTTCTGATACGATCGCGCCAGCGTCATCGTACATGACATTGCCGACGTGGACGCGGCCGGTCCGCGCCGCTGTGCCGTCGTGGTAAAATTCCACCGTGTCGCCGGCGTCGCAAACGAAAATGTTGTCGCGCGGTATGCCGCAATCTTTCTCGGCCAGTTCGGCGTTGCTGACTAAGAACGTAAAGTCGCCGTGATTCGGGAAGTAAAACTTCGGGTTCAGCGCCGTGATTAACTTAACAAAGTCATCGTGAAAACCATGGCCGCCGACGTGCACCGGCCCAACGCCGTAGAAATCGTGGTTGTTTTTCGAGATAACGTCCGAACCCTCGCGGATCAGGTTGTCGTTCATCATGGCGATGTGGGCTTCGTTGCCCGGAATGCGCGATGAACTCAGCACGATGATGTCGGAATTTTTGATTTTAATAAAGCGGTGCGAGCCGTTGGCCATGCGGTTCAGCACCGCGTTGACTTCACCCTGGTTGCCGGTACAGATGATCGTCACCTTGTCGTCCGGCAGTTTGATGATGTCCTCGAGTTTCATGATGGTGTCGGCCGGGACTTTCAGATCGCCGGTCCTGAGGGCGATTTCGACGTTGTTGATCATCGAAAAGCCCGCCACAGCGACCTTGCGGCCGTGGGCATGCGCCTCGTCGATCGCCAACTGGATACGGTGAATCTGCGATGAAAAGGACGACACAATGATTCGCGAGCTGGTGAACTGATCCATGATCTGCTTGAAACTCATCTTGATATCAGCTTCTTTGGTGTGGTTTTCGCCCGGCACTTCACAACTGGTCGATTCGTTGACGAACAAATGGACGCCTTCTTTGGTTGCGATTTCGGTCAGTCGTTCCATGTCGAATTTGCGGCCGTCCAGCGGGTCCTCCATGAAACGCCAGTCACCGCTGAAGACAACCACGCCAACTGGAGTGCGGATTACGACAGCAGCTGAATCTGGAATTGAGTGATTGACGCGCACTAACTCCACCGAAAAATGCTTGCTGATCTGCATCCGATCGTGATTCTCCGGATTAAGGATATGGTACTCCGGTTCGAAATCCGTATCTTCCTCCTCCATGTTTTTCTTCAGCATTTCGGTCGTAAATTTCGTAGCGTAAACCGGCGCAGGAATTTTCGGGATCAAGTGGTGAAAAGCCCCAATGTGGTCCAAGTGGCCGTGCGTGAAAATGACGCCCTTGACCATGTCCCTTCTCTCCTCCAGATAAGTGATATCCGGCACGATATAGTTGATGCCCGGAAAATCGTCGCCCGGGAACAGAAATCCCATATCGACCACCACGATTTCGTCGCCGTATTCCAGCGCCGTAGTGTTTTTGCCGATTTCGGTGCCACCGACGGGGATGACTTTCAGCATCGGTTTGTCGGCGGATTTTTTCTTTCCAATCGCCGCGTTTTTCTTGGCGCGGGCTGGTTCGTATTGGTCACCCTTGAACCCGTTAAAAACCGATTTGTTCACCGGTGAAGAATTGTCAAATAATGCCGCCATAGCGTTGACGTTATCGCCGGTCCGCCGCTGGGCGCGCATGACTTCGCCGCGCCGCGTCTTCGTGGCGTCGAGCACCGAATTACCGGTTTTTCGCTTAACGTTTGGACGTTTGTTTAAGTCATCACCCTTGACTTCCGCGAGTCTTTGTTGACCCATCTTTATCTCCTTTTACCTGTTAAAGGTTGTTTAATTTCGCAAAGTTCTTACAATTAATTTCTATAGTTTCCTATCTGAAGAGATTTTGCGCTTTGTCGCTTATAGTAAAAACATTGTAGCAAAGTGTTTCCTGAAAGTCAAGTAGCGATGAAGCGAGCCTGCCAGCACTTCGCTTCCGCGCGACTCTTTCGGACGGCGAAAGTGTCAGCATGGAGACCCGTAACGACGGGATCGACATGCGGCGCGGGGGTGAAAGGCTGGCTGGCGGCCAAATTCAGATTATGGATTTAAGAGAGAACCGCATAAACCGTCAACCGGTGTGAATAAGTATTGCCGACCGGCGAACCAGCACAGGTCATCAGGTTCAAGCCCTGCTTCGCGCCACCATAGACAGTCAGCGCCTTAGCCATGTTGACCGACTCCAAGGGTGCCACTTTTGTAAAAACCACCGTGTAAGTATATGTCGCCCCACCGTTGGTAATCATGATCTGATCACCGACAGCTAACGCGCCGAGTCGTGCGAAAATCCCGTCGTTGTGCCCATCGACAAAAACCGCGCCGTTGCTGCCTGGCCGCGCCGAACCATTCCAGCGTCCTGGCAAGCTGGGATGAACATCGATCGCACCACCAGCCATGCCGACTGTCGTCAGTGGTGAATTCAGGCCAATTTTCGGAATAATCAAGCGATCAGATTGCGAAGTTGATTGCGCAGTATGACCAGCTTCTCGCGTAACAGCCGAGGTCTGCGCTGCGTTTTCCAAAGCCTTCTGCCTCTGTAATTCGACTTCGCGACGACGTTCTTGCTCGGCCAAACGTGCGGCTAGATACTGCTGGCGAGCTGATTCGTCAATTTGCGACGGCGCCGAAAGACTGGCAACCTTAACAATACTGGCAGCCCGTGCGTCGTCGCCCCAGACAGCCTGTCCGCCAAACCCAGCTGCGGCTGCTAAAATGAATACCGATGCAGTACCAACGGTTGTCAATAATCGTGATCGAACTTTAATCGAGAAAACTTTCTTCACCTATCCTCACCTCTTTGCTACGCGGTGCTCTCGTCACCTATCTGCAGCAGAATTAAAACGCGGCCGGGCAACTGTCGCCCTCCGCGTTGTTTTACTGTATATACTTTAGCACAATACAAGTTTTAAGTCAAGCAGAATTAGCTGCTTGGTTCAATCGCACGCATCCTGGCTACAATCCGCTCCAGGTCCTCGGCTTCGACTCCCTCTTCTGATATGAGACGCTTTAAGTCTTCGATCTCCGCTGTCGATACAAATTGCTCAGAACTCTCATACTGGCGAACAACCCTTAGTTCATCGGACGTCGATTGATAAGTGATCTCTTTTACACTTTCTAGCTCATCACTTGGCCAATGCCGCAGTGTAAGACTCCATCGACCCGCTCTAGCGGAAGGATCGGGCTGACCTTCAATACGCCGGGAATTCAGAGTGACTTTTGACCCATCAGGGTACGGCACGCTACAAACACCTAGTGAAAAATCACCCCTTAAATCATCCACCATGACAATAAATTTGTCTGCGGCAGCCAGCTGGTCGTTTGCTTTTTTCCTCTGTTCTTCATTCATACCAGCCAATACTACAGGTGTAGGTGGTAACTGAGGTAATACTACAGATGTGATCATCTTTTTCACCCTGTTGTCTAATCCTGTCATTTGTAATCTTGCACTATCGATAGATGCTGCAACGGGAAGAAGATCCTCCAATGTCGACGGCGCTTCAAGCGTTATCGGATTACCAGAACCGTCATCGCCATACGTAAACGAACCATCGATATATTGCGCAAGCACGTCTCGAACGATCACGGTGAGAGGATTATTGAAAGGCGCTCTTTTCTGCTCTTCTCTTGCCCTTTCCATCAGAGTAGCAAGAGCAATCCCTTCGTTTCCCTGAGGATACATCCCAAGCCTAGATGCCGCACCGCCAAATACCATCTCAGTGGTAATCTTATAAACAACAGGCCAAGGCAATCTTTCATCAACGTTAGCTGCGCAGGCATCTGATCTATGCTTTTGTTTAAAATATTCTCCCAGGGGCGTTCCTTCTGACTGGTTAGTACTCGTTTCATTAGTCATACTACTTCTCGCTTTCTACTACACTGTATTTCTTCACAATGTCAATGGTGTCAAGAATACTCTCTCTCTCTCTGTTTGTCAATACTTGGGCTTTATGTTCTTATAATATTTAAATACCCACCTCTGGATGGTTTTTCTTTATAGAATGTAATAATTACAACAGTGATTACTCTGTCATTATCTTCAACACATTATCTCGTGTCTGAATCTGCTTCACCACGGCTGGCAACTTGGCGAAATCCTCCAACAGCGTTTCGCGCATGGCGCCGTTATATAGCGCCGCTGCCGGATGAAACAGCGGCATGATAACCCATTCGAATTCTTCGCCATCAGCTTCGAGGTGAATCCGCTTCGGCTGGCCGTGAATCGCCGAAATCTTGGCATTCGGCAAGAAATACTCCATCGAATGCCGGCCTAACGTAACAATGACCTTCGGTTGAATGATTGCCAGCTGACGCAGCAAAAACGGCCAGAATTCGGTCTTTTCCTCTGGTAAAGGATCTCGGTTATTTGGCGGTCGATACTTAACAATGTTGGTGATATAAACGTCCGACCGTTCCATGCCGACACTAGCCAACATTTCGTTCAAGAATTTCCCGGCCGCACCGACAAATGGCAACCCCTGTTCGTCTTCGTTCTTGCCTGGTGCTTCGCCGATGAAAACTATGTCTGCATCGGGGCTACCATCGCCCATCACAAGATTTTTTGCGCCAGCTGCCAGTTGCGGGCAAATTTTTTGTTCAAGGATTTCTGCAGCCAAATCCTGAAGCAGCATGGCTTTATTCGTCATGCAAAAAGTATAGCACAATCAGATCTAGCAGAGATAGATCTATTGCTCAACATCGCGCATCGTCAGCGACAGTTTGCCACGATCGTCGATAGCGCTCAATTTGACCTTGACCACCTGGCCCTGGCTCAGCACGTCGGTAACTTTATCCAGCCGCTTGTCGCTGATCTGGCTGATGTGCAGCATGCCGTCGATTCCCGGCAGGATATTGACAAAGGCGCCGAAATCTTTGATGCCGACAACCGTGCCGGTGTAGATTTTGCCGACTTCCGGTTCTTCGGTTAAGGATTTCACCCAGGTCAAAGCCTTTTGCATATTTTCCGGATTGTTCGATGCAAAGGTGATCAGCCCGTCTTCCTTGATGTCGATAATCACGCCGGTTTCGCCGGTGATTTTGTTAATCGTCTCGCCGCCCTTGCCGATGACCGCGCCGATTTTGTCGGGGTTGATCATCAGTTTTTCGATGCGCGGCGCGAACTGCGAAATGTCGGCTCGCGGTTTGTCCAAAGTTTTCAACATGCTTTTCAGGATTTCGGCCCGGGCTTCTTTGGCCTGGGTCAAGGCTGCGCGCAACACGTCGACCGGCAGGCCGTGAACTTTCATATCCATCTGCAGCGCGGTGATTCCCGCATCAGTTCCGGTACATTTGAAATCCATGTCACCAGCGAAGTCTTCCTGATCCGCCAAGTCGGTCAAAACGTAGTAATTGCCATCGTCGACCATCAGGCCCATCGCCACGCCGCTGACCGGTTTTTTGATCGGAACGCCGGCGTCCATCAAGGCCAGACAGCTGGAACAGGTCGCCGCCATCGAGGTCGAACCATTTTGCGACATGATTTCAGTAACAGATCGGATAGCATAAGGAAATTCTTCTTCGCTCGGCAAGACCGCCACCAGTGCTCTTTCCGCCAGATAGCCGTGGCCGATTTCGCGGCGGCCCGGCGAACCAAGGCGTCGAACTTCGCCGACGGTGTAACCCGGCGCGTTGTAGTGGTGCATGTAGCGCCGTTCGCCGTCGGTGACTTCCATCGTGTCGACCAATTGGGCAAATGACAACGGTGCCAAAGTCACGATGTTCATGGCCTGCGTCAATCCGCGCGTGAAAATGCTCGAACCATGGACGCGCGGTAACAAACCGACTTCTGAACTGAGGTCACGGATTTCGGTCAATTTGCGGCCGTCTGGACGAACACCTTTTTCGACGATGCCTTTTCGCACGTCCTTGTGCAAGGCTTTGGCAAAAGCTTCGCCATAATCGCCTTTGATTTCTTTCCACTCTTCCTCCGTTAAACCTTCGCTGAACTTCTCGTTCATGGCCAGTCGCAACCCGTGAATCATTTCGCTGCGTTCCGGATAAGGTCGGTGAAAGTCTTCGGTCAGCTGTTCGTTGATCCATTTTTCGACCTGTTCAGCGACTTCTTCGTTGGGCTGAACCAATTCGTATTCCTGTTCTTCGGGCTGAACTGCTTCACGCAGTTTTTTCTGCAATTCCAAGGCTGGTTGAATGTTTTCCAAGACCCAAGCCAAACCATCGGCCACGACTTCTTCGTCGACTTCGCTGGCGCCGGCCTCGACCATCATGACGCCGTTTTCATTCCCGGCCACGAACAGATCGAGCTGATTGGCGTTCATGGCTTCCTTGTTGAGGAAAGTTGTGAATTCGCCGTTTTCGTCTAAGCCAACGCGCAAACCCGCCACCGGTCCGTCAAACGGCGCACCGGTGATCATCAAGGCAGCAGAGGCCGCAACCATGGCAATCGCATCCGGTCGGAAAGTCGGGTCCATGGACAGGACGCTGGCGACGACTTGACATTCGTTGCGATAGCCCTTTGGAAACAGCGGTCTTAAGGGGCGGTCGATCAACCGGCCAACTAAAATTGCTTCGTCGGACGGGCGACCTTCGCGTTTAATAAACCGCGAACCGGAAATTTTTCCGGCGGCGTAAAACTTTTCCTCGTAGTCAATCGACAGAGGAAAATAATCCAGATTCGGATTAACCGGCCCAGTCTGCGCCGTTCCTAAAATCACCGTGTCACCGTATTTCACCAACACCGACGCAGAGGTGCGAAAGCCAACGCGGTTGACTTCCAGCGTCAGCGTGCGGCCCATCCATTCGGTGGAAACGCTAATAATCTCCTTACCGGTTTGTATAACTTTGGTCATTTGACCATCCTTTCTTTTGTCGGTTGTGCAAAGTCGCCGCGCGCATTTAAAACCTTCTCGCGCAAAAACTTTTCACCACCGACGTTAAAATTTACTCTATTATCGTAACATATTACTTGACAAAAATCTACTGCGTTATCTGTTCATCAATCCAAGTACTCAGCTGCGCGATGAACGGCCACGATTCGCCGTTCGTCATAATCGCCAACACGTAGTTACCTTTCTCAGAATAAACAATCCCAGCGTCGTGCAACAGCGAATTCATGAAACCGACTTTGTTGGCCACTGAATCAGTTTGACCAGTCGTTTTATTCCGCGCCAAAATCCCGGCTGAGATTCCCTGACGATATATTTGACGTTTCATCACATCAATCAATTTCGCCTGATTGTCAGCGTTCATCAATTCGCCCTTGTAAAGCTTTTGCAAGAAAAGCGCCAGATCATTGGCCGTCGTCAGCATGTCATAGGCTACCACCTGCGTCCTATCGCTTAGGCCTAAGGCATGAATCTGCGCGTTGGCCTTACTGAAACCGACTTGCGATAGATAAGCCTCTGGGCAGGCATTGTCGCTATTCAAAATCATGATCTGGAAACACTGGTCCAAGGACGTGCCGTTCAGACCGCTGGTCCATTTGGTTTTGCCTGTTTCGACAGCGTTGATCATCAGATACGCCACGTACAATTTGTACGTACTGGCCGCTGTAAATTCCATATCGCCGTTGTAGTTTACACGACCGCGATCTTTATCAGACAAGTCGATCAGCGCCACACTGACCGCGTCGGTTTTCGGTGTATCGCTGGGGTTAGCTTTTTTCGGCAGGCCCAATTGCGTGTTTAGTTCGGCGATTTTCGCTGGCAAATCGCGCTGAATTTTATAAGTTGGCGACGATTCGATACGTTTTTGCTCGGCCAGCTTTTCCGCTTCGATTCGGACTTGTTCGTTGGCCTGATCGTGGGCAATCGCTATCGCCCGCCAGATCATTACGCCAAGAATTACCACTGCAATAACGACCAAAAAAATGCCGAGCTTGGCGCCTTTTCGTCGCCGTTCGGCTTGTCGTTCGCGCTCTAGCCTGAGGCGCCGCTGCCGGGGTGATTCGTAAAATCCTGTGCCCATTTCTTAGAGTATTTTACCACTAAAAAACGCGCCTTACTAGCGCGGTTTTTATTGTGCGAAATGTTATTTACGCAGACCTAACTTTTCTATGACCTTCTTGTACTGCGCAAAGTCATTCTTTTCCAACTGCTTCAACAATTTCTTGCGCGTGCCAACCATTTTCAGCAAACCACGTCGCGCCATGAAATCATGTTTGTGCGCCCGCAGGTGCTCGGTGATTTCATTGATCCGCGCCGTTAAAATCGCGATTTGTGCCGCTGGCGAACCGACGTCGTCCTTGTGAACCTGCGTCGATTTAATCGCCGCTGTCTTCTTCTCTTTAGTGATCATGCGAAGTAGTTTAGCAGGTTTTTGCAGATTGTGCAAGGGGTGGGCAGTAAATCATAATTACTTCGGTGAAGGCTGCGCAAAGGGCAACGGCCCTTGCGAGGAAGGTCGGGCTGTCGCCTGTAACGACAGGCCGACACCCGTCCTGTGCTTCACAGAAGTAATTATGATTTACTGCTCAGGCACAAATTGACATTTTTCTCCGCATCCTTAACATCAAAATCGCCAACCTTAGTCCGCCGCAACTCCGTGGTGTAAGCACCGGTGCCGAGCTCCTTGCCAATATCCTCCGCTAACGTCCGAATGTATGTCCCCGAACTGACATGCGCCCGAATTTTCAGGGTCGGATAATTATAATTAAGGATTTCCATAGAATAAATTGTTACTTGCCGCGGCGGGATTTTCGGCAGCTCGCCTTTCCTGGCCAATTTATAGGCCCGCTGACCGTCAATTTTGATCGCACTGTAAATCGGCGGCGTCTGAGTGATTTGGCTAGTGAATTTATGCAGAGCCCCTACGATTTTATCGCGCGTCGGTTGAGTATCGCTGAATTTTATTATCTCCCCTTCTGGATCGCCCGTCGTTGACGTCATCCCCAGCCGAATCGTCGCTTCGTAAACCTTATCCAGTTTTGAAAACCTTTCGGCTTCGCGCGTTCGCTTTCCGCTTAGCAGTATAAGGAGCCCCGTTGCAAATGGATCTAGCGTTCCAGTATGACCGACTTTCATTCTCTTAGTTAGGTTCTTTTCGGGAACACCATTGGCAATTTCTTCAGCCCGCTTTTCCTCTGTTAAGATTCGCCGCACACGTGCCACCACACCAAACGAAGAAATGCCCGCTGGCTTGTCAATCAAAATCAAACAGTCAAAGTTCTTCACGTTTAGATCTTATCACTATTGGCCTGGAATCTGAAACTGATCAGCCGCACCGGTGTTGTCAGTTGTACCAGCAATTGGGCTGGCTGGTTTAACGTTATCCATCGGCATGGTTTGTAAAGGTGGCACAGCGCCCAACGGCGTATCGCTAGAAAGCGGCGCCAAATCTGGCGCTGGCGACAAAGCAGGCTCCATAGGTGTCGAGACTGGCGCTGGAGGCAGCGATGGCAAACCACTAGGCGGCAATTGGTCAGGCATAGGCAACGGCGGCGGCGGAGGTAACGGCAAGCTAGGATCGTTGGCTGGCAATGCACCTGCCTCGTTCGCCAGGGGCTGAATCATGACGTGGGCCTTGGGCGATAAGCGGTCAGGCCGTTCGGCAAATGGCCGCACCGACGGCGGCTCGTTATCTAACAACGCCGAGTTAAGTGGCACCGATGCCCCACTGGCTACGTACGGTGTACCGTGGCTAAGTTCGGGACTACTGGGATTTGCCTGAACGCCTTGCTCAGCACCAGCAGCTTCTGCGACACTCTGCCGCAGGTCATCCAAAGTATCTGACGCCAAGTCCGCGCCGCCAACTAGATTATCCAATTGAGTTTCGACCTGTGCAGCTGCCATATCAGTCGGTGTCGGTACAGGTGGCAAAGGAGCGTCGCTGGGTCTCTCTGGCATTGTCATTTGGTGCCGACCCCGAGTTTCGTCCAAACGCGCTTGTGCCACCGCCAAAGCATCCTCGCCACGTGCTGTATTATAGCGATCACGCTGGTCATTCAATCGGTCGGTCTCTGGTGCGCCCTCGACACTGACAGCTGGTTCGGCATTTGGCGTGAACTCAACTTCTCTGGAACCTGATTCGCCCGTTACTCCTTCACCATGACCAATCGACATTTCATCCGATGCCGCTTCACGGTTCGACAGCGCTGGCCTATTCAGATCAAGTGTGGTTTCCTTGGCAACAACCGGAGCCCCCGCAACTGGCGCAGACAATTCACTGGCTATTAGCTGCTGGTTAGCCCCTTTTGCCATCAAATCTGCCGCAAGAGTCATCACCGCTGGCGAAGTCTTTTCATTCCTAAACTGATCAGTTGCCGATACAACACCGGTCAATATGGCCGTGGCAACAGGTTCGTCTATTAACGGCTTCTCTTTGCTGCCCAAGGTTTCAGCCAATTCGGCTACCATCTCGGAATAACTGCTGGCCGCCGCGTTCTGCCAACTGATCGTGCCCAACACATCTTTGCCGGCGTTGATATTTAGCGTCGCTACGGTCGCGTTGTGGAAAATCCGCCCGTGCGCCGCTATAGCTTGGTCCAGGTCCTCTTTACTGTCGACACCTAGCGCCAAAACCAGCTCAACGTTGAAATCACCTTCCTCGAAACGTAGATCTTCGGCTGTGATTTTCGTCTTGTACGGCGTTATGAAAACCTTGACCAAATCGCCGTCAACTTTATAGCGCAGGCGATCGGCCTTTTCTTTGTCCAAAGAAATGATAAAATCGCGCAAACTGTCAGCGTTATTTTCAAAAGTTTTCTCTGGCTCAAGGAAGTTAATCGCCACCGGAATCTGGCCACTGAAAACGGCCGTGGCGTGCTTGTTCAGTTTGCCTAGGACAAAAGTTAACCCCAACGCCGCTGCCAGCTCGTCAACCGAAGGATTACGGCTAACAGTCACCAACACATTGGTGACGGCGCGAATCTTCTCGGCCAATTTGTTTTTTGGATTTTTATCGTTGTTCATTAGACCTCTTGCGATGTATTTTAACACAATCAGTTTAAGGAAGTCAAATGTTTTTCGCTCTCTTGCCTTTTCCCAGAATTTAAGATATAATACCGCAGTTAAATAACGCTACCCCGGTCCTAGGATCGCCGCGAAAAGGAGTTATCATGCCGATTATCAAATCAGCAACCAAAAGAATGAAGCAAGACAAGCGCCGCTACGCGCAGAACTTGCGGACCAAACGCGCCATGCGCACCGCTGTTAAGGAGTTTGAAGCCAAGCCGTCGTTCGAAGCTTTCCGCGCCGCCCAGAGCGCCATCGACACTGCTGTCAAGAAAAACGTTTTGACCCGTCAAGCCGCCGCGCGTCGCATTTCGCATCTGTCGGCTGCCGCTAAGGCTGCAGGAGTTAAAGTCGTTGCGGTAAAGAAAGCCGCACCAGCGAAAACTGTCAAACCAACCTCTACTAAAACCGCCGCTTCGAAGAAGGCTACTGAAAAACCAGCTACGAAAGCTCCAGCGAAAAAGCTAGCCGCCAAGAAATAATTGCGCTTGTCATCTCGAGCCAGTCGAGAGATCTTTAGCCGCAATGTCATCCTCGGATTCATTCCGAGGATCTTTTCTTCAAGAAATTTTACTTTCCGATCTTCCCCAGCATCACTCCAACCAACGCCCACGCCTCGTCCGCATTCGACAACTTCATCCGCGCATCAGTCTCGGCTAAAACTTGCGCCAACTCTTTCACGCGTTCTTTTGGTCTGTCCAAATCCCGCGCCAGATCACGCATCTTTCCCAGCTGAAACGGATGAATTTTCAAGTCTTTCGCCACATCAGAACCTGAACCGCCGTAAATCGCTCCTGCCAATGCGAAAACCTGGCTCGATAAAAGTCCCAGGAATTTATTCGCGTCCTCGCCTGTTTCACGCAATTTCTGCAACTCATCCTGCGCCCGATCTAAATCGCCCGTCAGAACCAAGTTCAAAATTTCAAATGCGTTAGCGCTGATATCTGGTTCAATGAATTCCTGAATACATTTTTTATCAACCAGTCTATTCAAGGCTGCCAGTTTCTCCAGTTCGTGCCAGATTCGCCATTGATCGTCACTGCAAGTCGTCGCCAATTCTTCGGCTGCGTCCGGCTGGATTTTTAGGTTTAGCTGCATACTTTCTGCCGCAATCCATTTAACAATTTCGTAATGCCTCAGCAAGGCAAACTCGCGTGTTTCAGCTTTTTTCAACAGATTTTTGTAAGTTTTCGTCCGTTTGTCAGGTGTCGCAGCCAACAACAAAACGTCATTTGGCGATTCAGAAATCCGCGTCATATTCTCATCTAGAATGTGCCAGAACTCGCGGTTTTGGTCGGTATTTTTTATCACCATCAGCCGTCGCGGCGCGAAAAGATTGATACCGACAATTTCGGCAATCAACTGCTGCGAATCAGTTTCGCCAGTGTCGAATTTAGCTACGGCATCCAATGAGACCTCGTGCGCGAATTCTGCGATTAGTTTATCGGCTGCCGCCTTTTGCGCGAAGTCGTTTTCACCATAGTAAAAGTAAATCATTGGTTACATTTTAGCAGATATTAGTTTCTGGCAATGCGGACAAAAATGCGTCCCCCGCCCCGCCACGCGAATTTTCTCGATTGCAGTGCCACAACGCGGACAAGGTTGACCATCGCGTCGAAACACGTTGGCAAATTTGTCCAAGTAATTGCCCCGCGAACCATCGGCCTGCACGTAGTTCGTCATGGTCGAACCGCCAGCCGCCAGTGACTTATTCATGGCTTTGATTGCTTCTGATAAAACTTTCCGTAGCTGCGCGTCTGACAAATCTTTAACTTTGCAGGCCGGATGGACCTTGGCGCCCCACAATGCTTCGTCGGCGTAAATGTTGCCGATGCCGGCAATGACCTCTTGGTTCAGGATTGCCGCCTTGATCGTCGTGTTGGCGTGTCTTTTGACTCTTTTTAAGAATTCTTTTTCGGGCTGGCCCGTCAATGGTTCTGGCCCAAGCTTCTTAATAAAATCCATGTCATCGATTTCTGCTGTCGGCACTAATTTGATCCAACCGAATTTTCGTTGATCGTTGAAGAATAACTTCGCATTGCCGCTCAAATCAAACTCAACCCGTGTCGATTTGTCTGGAAGTTCTTTAATATAACTTTCCGTCGGGTGCCCACCGCCCCAGTTCTCATCGCCGCGAAAGACGATTTGGCCGGTCATTTTCAGATGGATGACAAGTGAATAATCTGTCGATAGATCGATGATTAAGACTTTCGCTCGTCGCCGCGTTGCGATGATCTTTGCGTTAACAACAAAGCTTTTTATCTCGTGAATACTGGCATGAAATGTCTTTTCGTTTAAGACATTCACATTCATAATCTGTCGCCCGACAATCAACTTTTCCAGACCGCGTCGGACAGTTTCGACTTCTGGCAATTCAGGCAATTTCTTTCTCCAGAACATCTTTCAAATCTGTCTGAAACTTAGCAAAATTTTTGTACAATAATCCGTGCATACCAACAGCCTCGGCGCCAGACAAGTTCGTAGGATTATCGTCAACAAACAAGCATTCGTTAGTGTCAACGCTCAAACGCTGTGCAGCCAATTTGTAGATTTCGGGGTAAGGTTTGATCAGGCGAACTTTGTAGGACAAAACCACTTCGTCGAAATACTTTGCGAAATCACTGGGCGAAAAAAAGCGTTCGACAATGTTGTCCGAAGCATTACTAAGTAATCCTGTTTTGTATTTCCCGCGCAATTTCAGTATGAAATCTAATAGATCGTCGTGGCGCCGCGCCAACCTAGCTTCCCGTTCGAACTTAGCGCGACCGCCGCGGATCATTGGGAAG
Organism: Candidatus Saccharimonadota bacterium; assembly: GCA_009777625.1. Classification (GTDB taxonomy): domain Bacteria; phylum Patescibacteriota; class Saccharimonadia; order Saccharimonadales; family Saccharimonadaceae; genus WRLL01. Next base: position 31,013 of record WRLL01000006.1, on the reverse strand, counting down.
ATTCTGGCCAGGCGCTCTTCGTTAGAAATATCGCCGCGGTCTGCGGTGTCGGCGATCTTTTGCCATGTCACCAATTCTTCATCCGTCAGCCCAACTTTAATTGGTGCGCCGTAATAGTCATCGACCAACACGCCAAAACAATCAAAAATGATGGCTTTAATCACCGATTGTCCCCTGCTCCTTTTAGCAGCACTTTGCGTTTCTGTCGATCACTTAATTTTGCAATATTTTTCTTAGCTACTTCATCAAAAGACAGTCCCAACCCGTCCGCAAAGATCGCCATATACCACAGCACGTCGCCCAATTCTTTTTTAAAGTCCGCTACCAGTTCCGGCGTCATTTCGAAGCCTTCGTAGCGCTGAATGACCTTTTTCCACTTTTCGACAATTTCGCCCGCTTCGCCGGAAATGCCCAAGACCGCAACTGTTTGCGCCCTTTCCCTGAAATCATCGCCGCCTTCGGCCATTACGGCCGGCGGATACCAAGTCCGTTTGGCCAGTTTTTGATACTCATCAAAAGTCATCTGATTCTCCTCTCTTTATCCTTAAGAAGATTTTATCACAAAGCGTCGTCGCCTGTCATCGTAATTTCGATAAGCTAGCAAATTATCCTAACATCTAAGCCCATCCTGCGGCAAAACTGGGTGATTTTCTTAAGGTTTTTCATCTGATCGCGGTGACGCGAGCTTGTTCTCCGCGCGCCGCGACAGAGAAGAATTTTAAGAAAATCACGCCACTGTTTTGACGCGTGGATGGGTGTGATGTTGGGGTAATTTGCGGGCAGATTCTAAGATGACAAGAGTTGTTACGCCTTCGCCAAATCCTTGATGATCTCGTCCAGCTCTTCGCTCTTCTTTCGCGCCGCCAGCTTCTTTTTGCCGCTGCGACTGGCATCGTGTTTCATTTTCGCTTCGACCGCTGCCTGCATGAAGGCCGACAGCGTTTCGCCAGTATCGACGATGTGCTTCTTGACAGCCTTTGTTTGATCCTCTGACAGATAGATCGTGACTTTGACTTTTTTCATGAAGAGTATTTTACAACAATTGGCGTTTTGACGTCAAGTTTTTGCCTATTTGAAGGCATCCAGTCCTTCCCATGGGCTGCCAATGCTAGCGCGATTTTCTTGGTCAATGACACTTTTTGCCGCCGAAATACGGTTGCGCGCATCGGGGATTTGGCCCAAGAACAGATCGATCACGTTGGGTGTCAAGCCATTGAAGCTCCCTGTCAGCCCGTTGCACGACGTCGTCCAGAGCTTCTTTGCCAGCTTTTCAGTTGTCTCGCCTTGGTCGTCCGTCTGATATTCAAATATTTCAAAGTTGATCAGCTGCCCAACGGCACATATACCCTGGTTCTCTTCTTCGGCCCTTGCTTCTTTCATATAACTAGCCCGATTTAATGCTGCCAGCAAATCATTAAACGAAGCAGCTGAATTAGTCAAATTCTCACTAGTCATCACCGAGCCATCGTAGCTGCGCCAAATTGTCAGATTCCGCGCCGTCGAGCTAATCGTCAATGCGATCGAATAGTGGTTTTCCTGCGCCGTGATCGGACCGCGCACACTCATACGCACCGCCGTAGTTTCGGTCGGCTCGTCAAGCAGTTGTTGCCCGTGATCGATTTCTGCTTCTCCCCCACCACTGTTATTATTGCCAAGGAAAGTCCGGCCAGCCCAAACTAGTGCGCCGATTATCACCACCGCCATAATCAGTACAATTAGACCTGCGCCTAACCTGGTTGGTCCGCCTCGTCTCATGGAGATATTCTATAATTTTATCCAAGAATTGTCAAGAAACATAGACTGGCTGCAGCGCCGATTTTACTTTCGCGCCGCGTTTCGCGCCCGTCGTTACGGGGTTCATCGCTGACACTTTTCCTGTCGAAAAGAGTCGCGCGGAAGCAAAGTTAGCACCGCATCCTCGACTACAGCTCGCTCCAGTTCTTCCCTGATTTAATATCTACCTTCAACCGTACTTTCAACGGCGGATAGATATTCTCCATGATCTGCTTCATTTCCTGGCCCACTTTTTTGACATCCTCCGGGTCGCATTCAACCAGGATGGAGTCGTGAATCTGCAGGATCTGTGCGGCATTTTTTACTTCCTTTTCGATCTTCAGCATGGCCATTTTCATCAAATCCGCCTCTGTTCCTTGTAAAGGCATGTTGGCCGCAGCGCGTTTGGCAGCTTCGCGGACCACGAAATTGGCCGCGTGGACATCCGGTGTCAAACGACGGCGACCGAATAATGTTTCGACGTAGCCGTCCGTTTTCGCCTTCTCCACCGCGTCGTCCAAGTATTTGCGAATCGGCGCCCGGGCCGCAAAATATTTTTCAATAAAGTCCCGCGCCTCGATGTAGCTCATGCCGGTCGCTACCGCCAGCCCGTGCGGGCTCATGCCGTACAGCACGCCAAAGTTGATGACTTTGGCGGCGCGGCGTTGCGTCGGCGTGACTTTTTCCGGCGGCACGTCAAAGGCTTCGGCGGCGGTCAATGTATGCACGTCAACTTTGTCGTCAGCGAAAATCTTGATCAACTTCTCGTCATTTGCTAAGGCCGCCGCCAACCGCAGCTCAAATTGCGAATAGTCACCGCTAACTAAAACTTTTCCGGGCGATGCCACAAAAGCCCGCCGGATTTTTTGACCCAATTCCGTGCGAATCGGAATGTTCTGCAAATTCGGATTTGATGAAGAAAGTCGCCCCGTCGCCGTCACGTCCTGGCGAAAATCCGTGTGCAATTTGCCGTCCGGCGCGACCAAATTCGGCAGCGCATCGGTGTATGTATTCTTCATTTTCAGAACTTCACGGACCTCTGTTATTTTCTCGATAATTGGGTGCTGGCCGCGCAGTTTTTCCAGCTCGCTTTTATTGGTCGCAAAATACCCTCGCACCGATTTTTTGATGCCGGTTGTTGGTAACATCAGTTTCTTGAACAGCGCATCCGACAATTGTGGCGCCGAACTAACATTGAATTCGTAGCCAACCATGTCCCAAATTTCCTGTTCAAATTTGCGGATTTTGACGGCCAAATCCTGGCTCATCTTGTTGAGAAACGGCACGTCGATTTTGACGCCGCGTTGCTCGATTTTGGCCAGCAGAATTTGCGTCGGAAAATCCAATTGCTTGGCGACTCTTTCCAATTTTGGCAGTTCCGATAATTTCTTTTTCAAAGTTTCGTAGGTTTTTTTCAGCTGATCGATTGTCTCGACTTTTTCCACCCTTCCCAACAGAAAGCTGGCGATTCGCGTGTCAAAAGCAATTTCTGGCAAAACAATCTCGCCATTGTGAACGACTTTGCTATCATCAAATCCAAGTGCCTGCTGCCCCGAATCCGACGGTTTCACTTGCGACGCTGCATCAAATTTTACCTCACCGCGCAAAATCTTCTCACACAAAACTTTGCCATCGTTAACGACAATTTTTCCGTCCGGCAAAGTAAAGAAAATCCCCGGCTGATCCTCGATCTCCGGTTCAAGCGGTTTGCTGTCACGCATAAAATCCGGCAAGCGACGCAGCAGCGATGTAAATTCCAAATCCTGCAACTTGGCGCGCAATTTCTCAACATTCAATTTGTGGACGTCGACAGCCTTCAAATCCAACTTGATCGGCGCGTCGGTCCAGATCCGCCCCAACTCTTTCGACATGTAGGCCGAATCTTTGCCGGCCATCAATTTCGCCCGCCAGGCCGGTTTGATCTCACTTAAATTATCGTAAACCTCGTCCAGCGTATAAAATTCCTGCAACAGCGCCACGGCGGTTTTTTCGCCGATGCCCGGCACGCCGGGGATGTTATCGCTGCCGTCGCCCTTCAAACTTTTCAGATCCAAAAACTGATTGGGCAATAGTCCATATTTGTCGTGGAAAGCTTTCATATCGAACTTTTCCAGATTTGACAGGCCTTTTTTCAGCGCGTAAAGCTCCGTATCGTGGTCGATCAGCTGCAACATATCGAGGTCCGAGCTAACCATTATGGTGTGAACTCCTTGGGCATTGGCCTGTTCGGAAAGCGTGCCCATAATATCATCGGCCTCGTAATCGTCCAGTTCATACAGCGGCCAACCGAAAGCACCCAATAATTCACGCAAAATCGGGATCTGCGCGTAGAAATCCGGCGGCGCTGGTTTGCGACCGGCCTTGTATTCGGGATAGATTTCCAGCCGACGACGAATGTTGGTCTTTGGCTTATCCCAGGCCACGGCAACATAATCCGGTTTGATTTTGCTCATCAGTTCCAGCGCCATCGACGTAAAGCCATAAACTCCACCAGTCGGTGTGCCGTCTTGCGTACTCAGCGCCGGCATTGCGTAGTAGCCGCGGTAGAAAATGCTTTTGCCATCGATCAGAGCGAAGGTTTTGTGGGATTTTTCAGTCATGAGACCATTCTAACATGGAAAGAAGCCTCTGGACTTGATTAAGACTTCTTCAAGTCCTTTACAATCCGATCCAACTGCCGATGCAGATTCTTCATGCCTTCATCATTCATCACATAAAAGTCTGCATACGCAATCGGCCCGCCCTTTTCGATGTTCTCGATTTCGGCGATCTCGCGTTCCACAACTTCGTCTAAGGTATATTTCCGCCTCTGGTCGACACGTTCCAGAACGCGTTGACGCCGCAACTTTTTCGGCGCGACGACGGCGATCATAATGATGTCGTTGCCAAATTCCTGTCGCAAGTATTTGTCTTCGCTCCAGCTGTACAGGCCGTCTAGCACGACTGTTTCGGCGCCTTCATTTAATAACTCATGGGCTTTGACAGCGACTCGTTTGGCCAAGACGGCCGGACCTTCTTTGGCGCGCATATCTTGACGAACTGCAGTTTCGTCGCGCACGATGTCCAGACCACGACGAGCAACCTCTTCGTAAACCATGCCACCAAAATAAACGCTCGGCCAGCTGTATTTTTTAGTCAAGTACTCCACCGCCGTGCCCTTGCCGCTGCCCATCATGCCAACGACGGCGATAACTTTGGGAAACTTAGCCGAGGTACTCATACAATTTCCGCGTGTCCTTGTTCTTGCGCAACTTATTCAAAGCCTTTGCCTCGATTTGGCGAATTCGCTCGCGCGTCACGGCAAATTCAGCGCCGACTTCTTCCAATGTGTGCGGCCGGCCGCCATCCAACCCGAAGCGCATCTTGATAATTTTTTGTTCACGATCGGACAAGGTGTTCACGACCTCCAAAACCTGCTCCTTCAGCAGCTGATTGCTGGCCGCGTCCTCGGGTTTGACCGCGGAATCGTCTTCGATGAAATTCCCCAGTTCCGACGCGTCGTCCTCGTCGCTGCCGCCGATGTTGGCGTCGAGGCTCTGTATGTCCTGCTTGATCTTGAACACATATTTTATTTTGTCCGGCGTCTCGTCCATGGCGTCGGCCAGCTCGGCGATGGTCGGCTCGCGGTTTAATTCCTGCGCCAGGCGGCGCTGCGTCCGGAGCAATTTATTGATCGTTTCGACCATGTGGACCGGGATGCGGATGGTGCGCGCCTGGTCAGCGATGGCGCGGGTGATGGCCTGGCGGATCCACCAGGTCGCGTAGGTGCTGAATTTAAATCCCTTATCCGGATCGAATTTTTCGACAGCACGTAACAATCCTGTGTTGCCTTCTTGAATTAAGTCAAGGAAGTCCAACCCGCGACCACTGTAGCGTTTGGCGATCGACACCACCAGGCGCATGTTGGCCTCGGCCATCTGGTCTTTCGGTTTCTTGAGGCGGCGAATCTTGACGCGAAGCTTTTCAATCTTTAGCCTAAGATCGGCACGCTTCTCATCTGTCAGATCCGGATTGTTCAACTTTTCCTTTGCCTTTTCCAAATCCGTTTCGGCCTTTTCCAGCGGTTCGACGTTGGCGACAATTTTCGCCGCCAATTCGTTTTCTTCATCTGTTGTCAGCAAAGGAATCCGCCCGATTTCGCGCAGATAAACCCGCACGCTGTCATCGGTCATTTCGTCCAAGTCGCCCTCGATCACGGCGTCGTCGGCCAGGTCCTCAAGCTCTTCTTCATCGATGTCGTCTGGCATTTTCTCATCAAAATCAGCCTCGTCGTTCACCAAATCGTCTTTATTAATGTCGTCGTCCGCCACTGTAAACTCCTTCGTTGGTAAAATGTTTGTTCAAGTTTTTGACTTCAGTTCATCTGCCGCGCACGTATTCGTCGGCCGCGCAACCAAAATGCGCTTCTCGCTATGCGTCACATTTTATCACATTTTTTTCTGAACACAAAATTTATGAAAGGAAAAATACTCCGATCTGAGATTTCGGAGTATTTTTCAAGAAAGCCTTAGTCCTTAGAATCTCAGGCCGGTGCGCGGCACGCCCGGTATAACACCGTTGGCACCACTAAGCCCATATGCTGAAGTCGTCGCGCCCAATACATTGAACGATCTGCTAAACGTTGCACCGTTTGAGAAATTCGCTGCAAAGGTATGACTGCCGGCTGCCAGAGTGTCTAGGAACGATGGTTTCAAAGTTATAATTGTCGAACCTTCTCTTGCCTCATAATTGGATGGGTCGACTACAACACTGTCAACCTCGACAGAACTAAACAACGAGAAATCTTGCAGCATATAGAACATCAAGCCAGTACTTGATCCCTGGGCGTAGGTTTGACCGTCGGAGGTTTCCCCGACTGGTACGATGGTGAAATTATATACCCCTGTGGATAGCGGATTAGCGCCGTTGTAAAGTAATTGCAAATCATGCTCTTCTTCGCTCAATGTATCTAGGTATGCTGAATGAAGAGACAGTTTGGAGACTTGGGTATAAGCTGCTGAATGATACGAATAGTTAGCCGGATCAACTACTACTCCATCAAGCATAACAACAGGTGTGGTGCCGAAAATATCCTGGACGAAGTAATCTAAATTGCCAGATCCTATTGTGTGAATTGTGTCAGTGTAATTTAAGGTGTCCCCCGTAGAAACAGCCGTTCCCGAGGTGTAACCGATGACCCATATGATAAAGTCGGGTGGCCATTGCTTATTATGTGCCATCCAGGCCGGCGTGGTACATTCTAGCTCTAAGGGCGAAACAATTTCGATGTCAAAGCACGGCGGAGCGCCAGCGCCACCCATCTCTATCGACTGAGACCCGTTGCTACCCAAGTTACTGACGCCCCCGACCGAGAAACGAACCTCGGGATCTGTGCCATCATATGTTATCGTGACGCGAGTGCCGCCGTTCATTGGAGAACTGCTGGGCGATATAGTGAAAGAACCCGCTGGCGTAGTGTATAAAGGCCCCCCAGCATTTGCATCATCATTCTGCCCTAATATCCCGACACCAGCCATCGTTCCAATTACTGCTATAGACGCTGTCATAATTCCAGCTATGAACAACCGCTTCTTATTCTTTTGTATTTTCATCCGAAAAAACCCTTCCTTGGCCTCACGGCCCTAAAGTTACTTGATTGTATCTATCTTATCAAAGCAAATATTTAAGTCAAGCCGCTTCTGGTTAAATGAATATTACTATTGCCCCAGCGGGATATTGAACACCGTGCCACTACCCATATAAGTCGGCAGCCGGCCGTCCCATTTTTCGATGGCCATTTTTTGCAGATACTGCGGTGTCAAAGTTTCGGCTTGAACTTTCTGGGCCTCGGCGTCGGTTCGAGCTGCTTCCAGGTTGAACTTGGCGCGTTCAGCGTTTTGCTGGGCAACCTGCTTGTCCTCGATAGCCTTGGAAAAACTGTCCGAAAACGAGAAGTTCGTGATACTCAGCTGGTCGACCTCAATGCCGTAATCCTTCAAACGTTCAGCTAGCGATTTTTGCGCTTCGGCCTTTAGGCGGTTGCGATCGGTGATCAGTTCGCTGGCGGTGTACTGCGCGCTGGCGGCTTTGAAAACTTCGTTGATGGCCGGTGTGATGATCCTTGACACATAGTCTGGGCCTATGGTTTGGTGGATACGCGAAACCTCATTCCCGTTCAGGCGGTAATTCAGCACGATTTGGCTGGTGACGTCCTGCAGGTCAGCACTGGCCGCCGTTGAGTCGACAGTCTCTTTCTGGACCTTAACGTCGTAAATCGCTACGCTGTTAATCCCCCACGGCAGCACGAAATGAATGCCTTCACTCAGTTCGCGGCCGGTGACTTTGCCGTAAACTGTCACGACACCAATCTGACCAGTTCCAATCGTTCTGATCGATGAAAAGAATGTGATCAGCACCAATAGAGCTATCACACCTATTACGATCATTTTAGTGCGGCTTTTTTCGCCAACAATTTGTGCAACTCGCATTTTACCTCCTTGTTACTACTGAGGTTATTATAACACAAACTTAGGGTGAATACAAAATTTATGCTTTCTTTGCAAAAATATTTTTCAGCGACATGCGTTTCGAATACTCCACCGCCCCAGTCTGAAACAACCGCGCCGCGATAATAAACACAATCACCGCCGTAACCGCCAAAATCACCAAACCAACCGCCGCTTCCCACCCCGTCAAATTCCCTGCCGCATTGCGAATCATCATTGGCATCGGCGCCGTCAGCGGGAACAACGTCAGGAACGTCGACACGCTGGCCTCTGGGTTGGTGATGAAAACCGACACCGCATAGATCGGCCCGATGATCAGCAAAATCGGCGCTGCCAGGAAATTGTTGGCTTCGCGCGCCGTCGGCACCGCCGCGCCAATTCCGACCAAAATCCCCGTGAATAACAGTAGTGAAAAGAAGAAGATCAAGAAACCAATCGCGATCCGACCCCAATCAAACGGGATCTGCGCCAAGTCAAAATTCGGCAAATCCAAATGTCCCCGTAACAAGAAATAGGCCGCGATCGCCAAAGCCAATAACACGCCAACCTGAATCAAAACCAGCGTCAGCTGCGCAAAAATCTTGCCGATGACCAGCGTCCGCGCCCGAATCGTCGTCAGCAGCATCTCGATGACGCGATTCTCCTTTTCCTCGACCGACGAATTCATCATCTGCCCGCCAAACGTCGCGATGATCAGGAAAAACAGCACGATGAAAATCCCCGGCGCGATCATCTCCATAATCGGATCGTACTTTTTGCCATCCTGAAAAGTCGTCGTTTCAGTCTGCACATTGCCCGACACGACCGCGATGAGGCTCGGTTTGATTTGCATCAGCGCAGAATTTCTCAGCAATTGGTCGGCCACACTTTGGTATTTGAAATTCTGGAAGATGCCGACGTTTTGGCCGAAGACTTGAACTTTTTCTTTCGTTAAATCTTGCGGGTAGTAAAAGAAGGCGTCAATCTTTCCTTCCTTGACCATTTCGATTCCGGTCGAGCGATCGGCGATGGTTTTGGCGTCAAGTTGTTTCAAAAGCTCGGGCAAAATCATGTCGCTCTGATCTGTTACACCCAAGGAAAAAGTCTGCTGCGACAAATCCTCGCTGGCCTGTTCGGCCGCCGAATTCGACCAAATCACGATGCCGAGAATGAAAGAAATCAACACTGGAAAGGCCAACAGCGCCGCCCAGAAACTCTTTTTCTTGAGCATGCGGACGACTTCGAACCGATAGACCACGCCGAAGTTGTGGCCGAAGAATTTACGTTTCATTTTTGCCCCCAATCCACTAATTCTGTAAACCTCACGTAAAATCCAAACGGATCAACTACGCGAAAATCGCGTTTGCCCCAGCGTTTCGTAACTAGATCTTGCGAAATTTTCACCTCTTTATCGTCCTTAATTTTCTGCCACAGCTCGTCAATCGCGAAAACCGGCACGGTAATTTCCACTGCATAGCCGCGCGGCGTATCTGGTGGAAAATCGCCAAAATGCCCGTGCTTCGCTACTTTATCTTTATCACCGTAAAAATTCAACATCGTCATGCCAAATTTATCAGTTCGCGAAATCGTCAAATATCCCATATCACTACCCCCCCCCGAAGTCGGATCATAGTCTAATTCGCAGAAACCGAACTTACCATAGAACTCGCGAACGGGCGCAAATGACGGCACGTGAAGCTCCAAGACCAGATTATTTTTAATTAATTTTTCGGTCATTTCGCCCCCTCCCATTGCTCACGCGTTATTTCAAACTTCAAATTATGCCCCCCCCCGTTTTCAACTTGCACGAAACCAGCTCGCATGACAGATCTAATACTAGCCAAATTATTTGGATTTACCATCGCAAAAATCCTTGTCAGGTTTAAATTACGAAAAGCAAAATCTTGAAGCAATAAAGCTGAACGCGATGAATAATGGTTGCCTGCAAATTGTTTGCCCACCATAGCGCCGACTTCAGCCGATTCGCCGTCGTCCGTAATTTCCAAATTTCGCGTACCAACCATTACTCCATCTTCCCAGATTCCAAAACGATAATACGGCCTTGGTCTTTCTTTTTCAAAACTATCTAAGACATCTTGAACAGTCTTATATTTCTCTGGCGTTATTTCCTCGCCATGCTGAAAATGGGCTCTATCAAAATCAATTATGTCGAAAAAAGCTTGTGCGTCGGCCGGTGTTAATTGTCGCAGGAAAACCGTATCTTTGTCGGAATGAATTTCTAATGGCTGCGGTAAATTAGGAAAATTGCCGCTCATTTCTTCCCCTTTCCCATTTGAATTCTTTTCACTTCCCGATCAAAATCACTCTCAAACGCCCTGTCCTGAATTGGCCGATATTTCTCATATTCTTCCTCGGCGAATTTTTGGGCGACTTCCGCACTGACTCGGCCGGCATCCTGCAAAATTTCCCGCTCGTTGAATTTCAGAAACTCGTTCAGCCGCGTGGCCCAATCTTTCATATACATCACTTTGCCGCGCCGGGCCAAATCTTCGGCATAGTCCAGATACATCGACACGATTCGGTTCAGGCCATCGATTTCGTCTTTGGTCAAGACATTTTTCGCCGGTATCACATCGCTTTTCATGATTTTCCCGCCCGGCGATTTTTTCCAAGTCGTCAAACCCATATTCTCTTTTTTTGCACTAATGCGCCCGACTTTCAGTTCGGCCGCCGTCTGACCGGTGATGGCAAATAATAGTTTATTCTGCACCGTCGCGAAGAATTTTTTCGTGATATCGCCATGGCTATCGTAATCCGCCGACAGCGCGTAAATATCCGTGATCTTCTGATAAAATCGCCGTTCGCTGGCGCGGATATCGCGGATTTGTTCCAGTAATTCGTCGAAATAATCCTTGCCGAAATGTGCGCCGTTTTTTAATCGTTCGCCGTCCAGCGCGAAGCCTTTTATCATGAAATCGCGCAACACGGTCGTCGCCCAGCGGCGGAAATCGGTCGCGCGGGCAGAGTTGACGCGATAGCCGACGGAGATGATGGCGTCGAGGCTGTAGAATTCAACTTGGCGCTTGACTTTTCGCTCGCCCTCATTTCGAACTATTTCCATTTTGGAAACAGTTGCTGTTTTGTCAAGTTCGCCACTTTCATAAATATTTTCCAGATGTTTGCTAATCGCTGGCACGCCAACACCAAACAATTCCGCCATAGCCTTCTGCGTCAGCCAAACCGTTTCGTCCTTGTAATACGCCTCGATTTTCAAATCGCCATCCGGTGTGGTGTAGAACAGAAAGTCGCCTGTGTGGTCTAAATCGTTCATTTCTCCTCCAATTCTTTTATAAACTCCTCCAAATATTTTGCCCAATCGTCGGCTTTTTCTTCGCGAAAGAACGCACGCAAAAACTCCACCATGGTTTGATAACGTTTCGCGCCTTCCGCTCGCCCGGCATCAGTCAGTAGAATTAGATGAATTCTGAGAAGCTTATTAAAGTAATGCTGTACGACGTGTTCTTTCTTGCTGGCCTGGTATTTTTCGGGCGAAATGTTCGAATCGCTCGGCGGCGGAATGGTTCTATCAAAAAAAACCTGCCTATGCGCCAAACCGAAAGCATGCGGACGCAAAATACCACGCGCGCCGTTGTCACACATGTCGGCGTCGCTGACGACTTGGCCTTCCAGCGTTGTCGGGCGGATTCCCTCTAAGGATTTGCCGTAGCCCATGGTTGAAATGATTTCTAAAACTTTCGTCGCAGTTTCTTCATCAATATTATTTTCTGTTAAAATCCTACGCGCGTTCGGCAAAGTTTTTGCAGCTTCTTTTCCGAATAATTTGTAGTCGTCAACGTCGTGGAGCAGAGCGGCAAGTTCGACGATTTCTTTATCGGCGCCTTCGACCTCGGCGAAATCGAGCGCCAAATCACGCACGCGCAACACGTGGTCAAAACCGTGGCCGCTTTGGTCGTTGCCCAGGATTTCTTGGACAGATTTGGCGATCTTGTCGCGGACTAACTTGTTAATGACCTTTGTCATTTTTTTCTCCTCTTTTCTTTCATGCTCACTATCGTTCCGCCCAGAGGATCCAACCATTTAATACTGTATCGGAAATAATCGTAATCTTCCTGCGCAGTTCTTGGGTCTACCTTCTTGTTGGGTTTCCGCGAAGTTAAAAAGACTATAACAGAAAGTATCGCGATCACAACAATCGCGAAAATCAGCGTACCCCAGAAACTATCTTGATGCATTATTTTTCATCCTCCCCATTCACCCCACCATACACCTCCACAAAGATATCCTCCATATGCTTCCCACCATACTTCTTCCGTACCGATGCTAGCGTTCCATATTCGACCGCGCCGCCGTCCTTCAGCAGCAGAATCCGATTACACAGTTTTTCGACATCGGCCATCTGGTGCGACACCATCATGATGGTCGCGCCGCGCTTTTGGCAATCCAGAATTATGTCCAGCAGCAGCCGGCGGTTGACCGGGTCGAAACCTTTGGTCGGCTCATCCAGGATCAGGAGCTCGGGGTCGCCCATGATCGTGATGCCCAGCTGGACTTTTTGCTGCATGCCGCCGGAGAGTTTGTCGACGCGGGTTTTTACGTTTTCGCTCAGACCGACTTTTTTCAGATATTTTAAGGAAAAGTTGCGTGCGTCATTTCGCGTCATGCCTTTCAGTTCGCCGAAGTACACCATCGTGTCAATGACGTTTTCTTTTTTGTAGAGGCCGCGTTCTTCAGGGAGGTAGCCGATGGTTGTTTTGCCGGCCACATCGTATGGCACGCCGTCGATTAGGAGTTCGCCTTTCGTGGGTTCGTAAATACCGAGAAGCGCACGTAGGGTTGTTGTTTTGCCGCTGCCGTTACTGCCAAGGAAGCCAAAGGTTTCACCGCGATGCACCTCAAAATTAAGATCCTTAATGACCTGTTTCGATCCAAAATTCATCGCAAAATTTCGGACTTCGATAATATTGCTGGTTTTTGCCACGTGCCGCCCTCCTTTTCTAATATTCTACACCAAAAATCATAAAAATTATTCGCCTTTTCGTCCTCCCCAAATCTGTCGTAATCCCGCGAAATCATCCCGCGCCGAAGTCTTCTCCAACGCCGTCAAATCCTTCTTCAGCCCGTTGACCGCGCCGTTCAACAATTTCGCGCGTGCCACGTTTTGATCGTCCGATTCGTTTTCCAACGTCGCCGCCAATTCGGCGTTCAGGCTGTCGAATTTGGCACGCAGTTTCGATTTTTCCAATTCGTTCAAGTAATTCAACATCAACAATCGCTCGTCGACATCACCAGCCAATTCTTGCGCGGCGATAATTTCCAGCTCGGCCATTTTGTCGGCCATCTCCGGCGTGATTTCCGTCGTTTTGTCGAGTAAGAAATATTTCAGCTCGGCAAAGTTTTTCGTCAAATACTCGTCCGGTAAGTTATTCAGCACACTGCGCAAACGCGGCTGCTTCAACGCCACAGCAAAAATCTGGTTAAGGAAAAACTGCTCGGTTTGGCGGCTGTATTCACGGCGCGGCGATTTGATCGGCTTGAGGTTTTTGCGCGGTTTTGCCTCTGTCGTGGTTGAATACATTTTTTGTTTAAGAGCGTCCAAACTTACTCCGGTCAGCCGCGCTAGCTTATCCAAATAGAATTCGATTTCCACGGCGTCGCTCAGATTTCTGATCAATTTCAGCGCCCGCGTGGTCAATTCTTTTTTGCCGTCGGCCGTGGATAGATCCTGCTCGGCGGCGTATTTTTCGATCACCCAATCGACGGCTGGTGTGGTGTTTTCGATGGCGATTTGCCAAGGGGATTTCTCTGCTACGTCATCCCGGACCCCCTCACCAGATGAATCAGGTGAGGGGCGTTCCGCTTGATCCGGAATCCAGTCTTTGACAGCTTCTTTTTCACTGGATCCCAAAGGTTCGTTCCGAACGCTGCGCCCAAGTTTGGGATGACGCTGCACAGATTCCTCGACTTCGCTCGGAATGACAGTCGCACCTTTCTGGATCAACTCATCCGGATCCTTTACCTCATCTGGCAAATTGATGACCGACAATTTCAAATCCAGCGGTTCGGCCAATCCAATCGCCCGCTCGGTCGCCGCCACACCAGCTTTGTCGCCGTCGAAACACAACCGCACGTTGCGACTCAACCGGCCCAAACTTTTCAAATGCCAAGTCGTCAGCGCCGTTCCCGCGCAGGCCACGACGTTTTTCACACCAGCCTGATGCGACGAAATTACGTCCAAATTTCCTTCGACAATAACGGAAAAATCAGCCGCTCGGATCGCCTGCTTGGCAAAGTTCAGTCCAAAAACCTGTCGGCCTTTGTCATACAAAAGCGTCGCTGGCGTATTCAAATATTTCGGCATACCTTCGCCGATGATTCGCCCGGTAAATCCCACAACTTGGCCTTGTCCGTCTCTTAAAGGAATCATCATGCGCGAGCGAAACATCTCGCCGCCGCTCGGCCCGACCAGGCCAGCGCCGCGGATTTCTGGCTGATCAAACTTCTTGTCCAACAAAATCTTTTTCAATGAAGGATTTTCTGGCGCAAAACCAATCCCCCACTCCAGCGCCGTCTCGCGCGACAACTTCCTTTTCTTAAAAATATAGTCCAACGCACCGCGATTTTTCGTCATTTCGCGCTGGAAATAATTCGTCGCCACGACGTTCATCGACAAAATTCGCTCTTTTCGTTTCGACAAATCACGCGGCGCATTTTGATCGTACTGCGACAAATCAACACCAGCTTTTCGCGCCAAAAGTTCCAGCGCTTCGCGGAAACTGACACCTTCGACCAATTCAATGAAAGAAAAAATATCGCCGCCCTGATTGCTGGAAAAATCATGCCAAATATCACGCTCGGGCGTCACGAAAAAGCTCGGCGTTTTCTCGTTGGTAAAAGGACTAAGGCCGCGCCAATAACGCCCGGCTCGCTTCAGCTGGACATATTCACCGATGACGTCCTCGATCGCCAGACGACTGCGCACCTCCTCCTTGGCATCGTTCATATCTATATTCTACCACAGTTGCCCCTGTCGACTAAGCAGCTAGCAAACTTACGACGCTTATGCTAAAATTACCACATGAATCCCAACGACCCGGAACAACCTTCTCTGCTTAAACCAACCAATGACAATGGGCCAGCGGCGGCTTTCACATCTGGCATGCCTGATCCGTTTGCGCGTCAATCGGCCGAAGTTGAATCGATAAAACAAGCGACTAATTCACAAACAGCTGACCAGCCTAACGCCACCGCGGCTAGCACTTTGGCCGGTTATGATAAATCCAAAGAAAATATTGTATCTGTCGCCAACCCTAATGGTACGACAGATAATGTTTCGAACGTCCCGCCGGCTATCACCCAACCAGATAACATTTATCGAATCGATTCACCGGCCGATGGCAACGGACAGCAGACTGTGTTGAATCCAGCACCGAGCAGCCTCTATAGCACACTGCCATCAGACACATCGGAAACAGCCCCAGCAAATCCATCTCCTGCGCCGGCCGCCAACTCGGCCGCTGATTACTTGAATCAAATCGCGCCGCAAAAAAGTGGCGGCAGTAAATTCTTTTCCGGTAAGGTTATAATCATTGGCGGCGTGTTGGCATTTGCCAGCCTTGCCACAATTATCGCTGTCGCTGTTACCAGCAACATTAGTCAAGCCCCACAGCAGGCAGCCATCGCCGTCGGCACCGAACTGACAAACTTGCAAACACTGATCAATTATGGCAAGAACAATATCAAAACGTCTAGCACTGTCAGGTCCATCGCTGAAACCAATTTGATCACCTTGTCACGCCGCAATGACCTAGGCAGAATCTTTACTCT
Organism: Candidatus Saccharimonadota bacterium; assembly: GCA_009777625.1. Lineage (GTDB taxonomy): Bacteria > Patescibacteriota > Saccharimonadia > Saccharimonadales > Saccharimonadaceae > WRLL01. Next base: position 14,970 of record WRLL01000006.1, on the reverse strand, counting down.
GGCAGATGAGAAAAATCCGCCAGGTACGCCGGGCTTCATCGCCAAGCTCGACTCGGCCAAAGCCAGCAGTAATATCGAATCGGTCTACGCCGAAACATTGAAAGCACAGCTCGACGCGACGTACACAGCGCTGAATGATCTGGATCAGCAAGTTACGATAACAAGCCAAAAAGACGCCCTAACTAAAGCAAAGAATGATATTAAAGAACTGTATCGTCGTCTGGCAGAGTAATCACTTTACAAGTTCGTAACTGTGGCGAATCAAATCCTTCACTTCATCATCAGCCAGCTGCCCAGTCATGATAACCGTAATCCAATGTTTCTTGTTCAAATGATACCCCGGCAAAACCGATTCGTACTTTTCCCTTAATAACTCAGATAAGTTCGGATCGCACTTCAGGCTAATTCGTAATGGGTTCGAGTCATCAGCAACCAGCGCAAACATTTTGCCGCTGGCTACCTTGTAAACAGCAGTTTTCTCGTCAAACGGAAAATCTAGCCAGGCGTTTGGCATGGACATGATGTAAGTTTCGATTTCCTGACGCGTTAGCATCAAAACTTGGCTTTCTTCAGATAGTATTTTAGCTCAGCGATCGAGCCTTCGATGTCGCTCATGGCACGATGAGCTTCGGGCTTGATGAAATGGATGCCGCGATTTTCAAGAATAATTTTCCAGGCCGTAACATCGAGCTGGCGATAATGCAATCGCGCGTTCAGTCGCGGCCATTCGCGCTCGATGAATTTTTGATCCTGATGAATCGAATTCCCGGCCAGATAAATCGGCTGCGTCAAATCAAAATTCTCGTCAAGGAATTTGAGAAGTTCGTTTTCGACAGCTTTTGCCTTTTTCTTTGCCTCGGCATTTTGTTTAAGAAGTTCATCGCGCGCTACAGCATTTTTTTCCCAAAATTCACCGGCCAAACGCTTCTTGACCAATTTGTCATCAACTTTTACGGCCGCTTCAAAACGTGCAATTTCGTTAAAATCCCAGTCCGTCGCAATTATGCCGACTTCGATGATTCGATCTTTGATCGGATCCAGACCGGTCATTTCTAGGTCGATCCATAGCAAGCTAGCTTTCTTTGTCACGCTAACCATTATACTCCGTTTCATCGTGTTCTGCCAGGGCTTCTTCAACTAATCCAACCAGCTCGTCTTTTTCTTTGCGCGATCCCCGATATACCTCAAGGAGAACTTTTAACTCTGTAATAGAATAGCCTCGTAATTCATCAAGCCTCGCTTAACGACGTTGTTCTGCCGTCGCACGCATCATCTTTCGCCGCTTTTGGTTGGTTCTGTTTATTGCCCGAACCATGAATTTTCTGGATGGCTTTTCAGGAGGATCTCCATCGTGGATTTCTTCGTGCAATCTTCGACATATTTCTACTTTGTTCGACGACAGTTCACGAAATATTACATCGATCAAAGTTTTGTAAATACTAGCTGGCCAGAAACGATGGTGGGTATCTTCGCCGCAGCCCCCTTTGGTTTTTGCAACAGGACAGCCAGCAGCGTAGTCACACGGGATTCTTTCTAAAGCTTCGCCGTTCATATTGCACCTATCTCAGTGTTATTTACGAACACCCGCTCGTTGACCCACACTGCTCACAAATGTGGCACGATCCAGCCGGTCGCATCTTGACCCCGCAGTTCATACACATCGGCGCGTCGTTGTCGGCCGCTACCAGATCGGCCGTCGAGTGTGCCTCGACTGGCGCTAATTCGGGCGCGACTTTCGCGGCACTGGCGGGCTTTTCAACCTTTTCGACTTTCTTCTCTAGGGCCTCGATATTTTCTGGAACTTCCGGCGCCGGTTCGACCTTGATTTCTGGTGCGTTGTCGGCCAGATCGCGGTCGCTTTCCATGTTGATCGGTTCGTAGACACCGGTTTCTATAGCACGCATTCGTTCTTCGGTTGTGTAAATTCCGTAGCTAGCACGCACATCGAATGGCAAGTAATCCAGCGCCAGTCGGCGGAAGATGTAGTCGACCGGACTCTGGGCAAAACGGATATCCGGGTCGTTAGTCATGCCGGCCGGTTCAAAGCGCATGTTGATGAACTTCTCGACGAATTTTTCCAGCGGCACGCCGTATTGTAAGGCCACCGACACTGCGACGGAAAATGCATCCATCAGTCCTGCCAATGTCGAGCCTTGCTTAGCAACTCTTAAGAACACTTCGCCCAAGCCGTCGTCCGGATACGAACCAGCCATTATGTAGCCTTTGGTGCCGGCGATTTCGTACGAGTACGTAACGCTGGGTCGGATCTTGGGCATTTTCTTTTTGTGGCCACGCAGGATTTCTGGCGCAACGTGTTCGACTTCTTCGACTAGGTCGTCGGCTTTTTTCTGGGATTTCACATCGCTGAGTGGTTGGCCAACTTTACAGTTGTCGCGGTAAACTGCGATGGCTTTCAGGCCCATTTTCCAACCTTGCAGATAGACTTCCTCGATCTCGTCGATCGTGGCTGATTCCGGCATGTTGACGGTTTTGGAGATCGCGCCTGACAGGAACGGCTGCGCCGCGGCCATCATGCGGACGTGGCCCATTGGCTCGATCGAACGCTCGCCGACCGCGCAGTCGAACACCGCGTAATCCTCGATTTTCAGCTCGGGCGCGCCGACGACGTTGCCTTGCTCTTTAATGTAAGCCACGATCTTTTCGATTTGGTCGAGTTCGTAGCCTAGCGTTTTCAACGCTCGCGGCACAGTGTGGTTGACCTGCTTGATCGAGACGCCGTTGGCGGTTTTGTTGAACTTGATCAAGGCAAAGTCCGGCTCGATACCCGTCGTGTCGCAGTCCATCATGAAACCGATCGTGCCAGTCGGCGCCAGCAGCGTCGCCTGCGAGTTACGCCAGCCGTGCTCGGCCCCCAACTTCAATGCGTTTTCCCACTCGCGGTTGGCCGCGAAAATTATGTCTTCGGCATTGATGTGCAGATCCTGATCGACAATTTCGTCGGTCTTTTCCAAAGAAGCCTGCGCGTGGCGACGCAGCACGCTGGTCATGGCGTCACGATTCTTGTCAAAGTTGTGGAACGTGCCAACCGAACTGGCCAATTCCGCACTCCGACGATAAGCCGCCGCCGTCATTAGCGAAGTGATCGCCGCTGCCGCATTCTGCCCTTCCTGCGAATCGTACGGTAAACCAATCGCCATCAACATCGCGCCTAAATTAGCGTAACCGAGGCCCAGCTGGCGGAATTTGCGCGTGTTCTCGCCGATCAGCTCGGTTGGGAAATCGCCAAATGTCACGCTGAGGTCCATGGCGGTGAAGATGATCTCGACGGCCGATGTGAACTTCTCGTAGTCAAACTGGCCATCGTCGGATAAGAATTTCAGCAGATTAATCGACGCCAAATTGCATGACGAATTGTCGATCGACATATATTCCGAACAAGGATTGCTGGCCGTGATTTTGCCCTCGGCCGGAATAGTGTGCCAGGCGTTAATCGTGTCGTCGTACTGCAAACCTGGGTCGGCACACTGCCAAGCCGCGTCGGCAATCTTGCGCCACAGTTCGCGAGCATCGACTGTTTCGACGACTTCGCCATTGCGGCGTGCCCGCAGCGCGAACGGCGCACCGGCTTCGACGGCTTTCATGAATTCGTCGCTGACACGAACAGAGTTGTTGGCGTTCTGGAACTGGACCGAAACGATGTCCTTGCCGCCCATTTGCATGTCGAAACCGGCGTCCGACAAGACCTGAATCTTTTTCTGTTCTTCGGCCTTTATATAGATAAATTCTTCGATGTCGGGGTGATCAATGTCCAGGACGACCATTTTGGCCGCCTGTCTGGTTGCGCCGCCCTGTCGGATCGTGCCAGCGCTAGCATCCGCGCCACGCATGAATGACACTGGGCCACTGGATTCGCCGCCAGTTGATAATCCTTCGACTGTACCGCGTAAACGCGATAGGTTAACGCCGGCGCCAGAACCCCGCTTGAAAATTCGTCCTTCTTCGGTGTACCAGTTGAGGATCGATTCCATCGAATCTTCGACACCCAAAATGAAACAGGCCGACACCTGCTGCGGAACGTCCTTCAGGCCGACATTAAACCAAACCGGAGAGTTAAAGGCAAACATCTGGTGCAGCAGCATGTATTTCATTTCTTGGGAAAAGATCTGCGCCGATTTTTCGCTATCGAAGTAATCGTCTTTTACGCCTTGTTCGACGTACTTGCCGACCACGCGATCAATCAATTGTTTCAAGGATTTCTCGCGGGTCGCCGAGCCCATAACGCCGCGGAAGTATTTGCTGGTCACGATTTGCGTGGCATTCATGCTCCAAAAATCGGGAAATTCCACGCCCTTTTGTTCAAAGTTGACGCTACCGTCGCGCCAGTTGGTCATGACGACATCACGTTTTTCCCATTTTACTTGCGTATAAGGATCAACACCCGGCGTCGAGAAAATATAATCAAAAGTCAATTTTTTGCCAGAAGTCCGCGCACTTTTGTTAGTCGTCGTTTGTTGATTGTTCGACGCACCAGCCGATTCACTGCGACCCTCGCGTTTCGCAGACCGTGTTCCGCGCTTGTCATCGCGCTTTTCCTCTCGCGGTACACCAAAAATTCGTTGATCCTGAGCCATAATACCCCCTCACTTACATTGTTTATCTCAGTGTTGCCCAAGCACTACATCTATTGTATCACGTTAAGCTGCTTACGCTATATGTAGATTTTACAACATGAGTAGACATAGATGATGAATATATACGCAATCAAATGGCCTTGTTTGCTAAAGAAAACCCGGAGTTGGCCGGGGTGATATCCGCTTTAGTGGATATCCAGCGTTCAGAAGGAAGACATGAAGAAGCTGACTCTAACGTAAGAACTGCAGTGCTCGTTTATGCTGCATTGCGAAATGGAGCTGCAGCTAAAGACTTGAGTTCACATTTTTTCTGGGACGTCTATTCCGAGGATCCCCAAGCTCCTGTTGAAGATATCGGATATTCTTGATAATAGATCTAACCGAGCCGCTTTAATATCCGCTGGTACATCCTTTGTCGCCACCGGTGTCGTTTCATAATAGCGATTCAACTCCCGCGCCAATTCGTAAACGTAGGTCGCAATCCGGTGCGGTTCATATTCGTGCGCCGCGATGCGTAAAATTTCGGGGTATCCCAACAATTTCAGGATCAAGGTTTTTTCGGCCGCGTGATCGTATTTCTCATCATCCAGCCAGCCCATATAGCCAAGAGTTTCCACCGTTGGCTGACTCATATTCTTCTGCGCCAGTTCAGCCCGCGAAAACCATTCAGCGTAATCAAAGTCATCCTCGACCTTCACCGGAATTTCATCGGCCAGCTGATCAAATTCGATCAAATAATTATGAAAGGCCATGTCAACCCAAACCCTATCGCCAGCCTTAAAACCATGTTCGTCCTGGCGCAAAGTCTTGCTGGCCCCGCCCGAAGAAACACGAATTTTGCTGACTTTTGCCTTCGCGATATCTATGCCAACCTCTTCGCGCATTTCACGCGCCAGCGCTTCCATCTTTGTTTCATCGCCGTCAATGCCACCGCCCGGCACGATCAGTTGGCCTTCATATACGCCACCCGCGCGATTTCCACCCAACAAAATCTTTTTGTCATTCGACACGATAAAACCGCCGACGATTTCGCGCTTTACGACCGGCAAGTTCTCTGGGTTGATCGCCATGTCGTTATCGCGCAAGATTTTGTTCACACGAACTGCGGCGTACTGCACATAAGGCCCGCTGTTGCCGGTCAAACTGACCGAAATCGCCGGATCAAAAATCAGATCCGGGCCGATATTGTTTTTCAGGAAAGCATATTTAATCGCGCCCAAGATTGTCTTCATCTCACGATTGCCCTGCGCCGCTTCCTGCGCGTCGGCCGTCATGTCCAAGGCTTCGCCCGCTCGAATCCCCTGACCAGTTCGGCTGCTGATCTTGACACCACCGGCCATTTTGACCAAGCCGTTGGTGAAATGTCGCGTTTTTGACGTCAAATCCGGTCGAAACTGCTCGATCGATTTTTGCACGACCTGCATGTACTCCTGCTGTTCGCTGCCGGTGATGATGATCGATTCGTCGAAATGGTAATCCTGCCATTTCGTCAGGCTCAGTCCGACCTCTTTCGCTTCGTAAGTCGGCAGGCCTTCTCTGTTGATGAACACCCGCGTATGCAGACCGAACTTTTCGCCGTCGAAAATCACCGCGCCGTCCGACTCTTTGTAAACGCCTTTGGCCAATTGCTCGCGCACGGTTTTCAGGCCCAAGTCCGTCACGCTGCTTTCGGGATAATATTTCTCGAATTTGACGCCAATCCGAGCATAAAATTCTTCAAAAGAATCGTAGCTCCACTGGCGACATTCCCAATAAATTTTCGCGAAATCGCTGTCGTGATCATCGGTCGCGTGTAAATCGTAAATCCGTTTGTTAAAGGATTTAATTTCAGCTGCAACCGCAGGGTCAGTTTCATAGGCCGTGTTGCCCTCGACATAGCGCGCCGCTAACCATTCAGCCCGCGCCGTTTCGACTTCATTCAATTTTTCAGGAAATTCGCCGCCCAAGAATTGCACGATACTCCACATAGTTTTCGCCGCGTGCAGCCCGACGTCGCCGCCGTAATTCACGCGATGGACGCGGCCGCCCGTTGCCTCGATCAGATTGCTGACAGCATCGCCAACTACGCTAGTGTAGAGGTGGCCAGCATGTAGAACCTTGAACGGATTTGGGTCAGAGAATTCCGTTACAACAACTTTGCCAGCGTATTCGCCGTTGGCCGGATCGATTTCTTGGTTCAAGGATTCCAACTGCGCCGCCAAATGCCGCGCCGAGATTTTTAAGTTTATAAAGCCCGGACCGGCGATAGCGACTTCGGAAAACGCATCGTTCCCCTGCAGTTCCGCCGCTAAAGCCTCGGCGATTTCGCGCGGATTTTCACCAACCTCCTTAGCTATTGTCAGTGCCGCATTGGTTGCGTAATCACCAAACCTTGCCTCGGGCCGGGTCAATTTGACTTCGGCATCGATGTTGAACAGTTTCTTGATCGCCGCAACGATGATTTCCTCGTACTTTTCCATATTATATATCTTAGCACAACTAGACATCTACTATAAAAAGTAGTATTATTAAGTAAGTTACCCGCGCGAGGTTCTATCACGAACTTCAGCAGCATGGAACTTCTGTAAAAATCCTTGTCATAAATTGTCGCACGGACGGCGGTGCAAGAAACGTCCCGATTACTAACCGAATCCTGATTTAATTTCAGGAAGACCAATTGGGAGAAGTTTATGGATTTTACAGAAGTTGAAACCCGCGTCAAAGTTATAGTCCTTTACCAAATCGACGCCGACATAAATAACGCCGCCCGACCACACAAAATGATTTATCAGGGTCGCGAAATCGTCTTTACCGAATTAGGATTGTATCATCCAACCAAGCGCGGCCAGCGCATGGTGCATGTTTTCGACATGAGCGACGACGAAAGCGATTATAGGTTGGAATTTGACGCGGAAAGGTTGTCATGGACATTGGTCGCAATCACGAGTGCGAACTAGTGGAAGCGTTATCGGCGTCCGCCCCAGATCCTAATTTCGGCGCGACTCTTTCGGACGGCGAAAGTGTCAGAGAGGACACCCGTGACGACGGGCTGGCCGAACGGCGACGGAATTACGGTCTGGGACGGACGCCGCACAGTAACCTCATCTTAAATCAAGAACTTCCACTTATTATGCACATCGACCTTAATTCTTGCTTTGCCACGGTCGAGCAACAATCCCGTCCCAGTTTACGCGGCAAACCGATCGGTGTGACAAACCGCATCCGCGAAAACTGCTGCGTCATTGCCGCCTCAATCGAAGCCAAACAACTCGGCGTCAAAGTCGGCATGTCGCGCAAAGAAGCCGAGCAGCTGGTCCCGAATTTCATCATGCTCGAGACCGACCCGCCGAAATATCACTGGGCGTATCAGAGGCTGATGCGCATCATGAAATCGTATTCGCCGAACGTCAAAATGAAATCGATCGACGAAGGCTTGATCGACTTTCACGGCACGCCGCATCAGGATTTGGTCAAGGTTGGCTACGAAATCAAACAGCGGTTGCACAAAGATTTGGGCTGTTGGATGCGCTGTAATATTGGCATCGGGACAAATCGTTTCTTAGCAAAGTTGGCGTCGGGGCTTCACAAACCAGACGGGCTGGATTTGATAAACGCTGACAATTTGCAGGAAGTTTATAAGGGTTTAAAACTAACCGACTTACCCGGCATCGCCAAAAGATTATCGTTAAGGTTAATGCAAAACCACATCAACACCCCGCTGGAATTTTTAATGGCCGACGACCAAATCTTAAGAAAACAAGTCTTCCGCAGCACGATCATGGGATTGGGTTGGTACCAAAGATTAAGAGGGTTTGAGGTTGATGATTTCAAAACGAAACAGGGTCAGGTCGGCCGCCAGTTTGTCTTAGATAAAAGAACCAACGATGACGATGAGATTTTAGCGCGCTTGCAATATTTGTGCCAAACCTCGGCCATGAAACTGCGTCATTCTGGGCTGGACGCGCGCGGCATGCTGGTCTGGCTGGTCTTCGCCAAGGCGCCGACTTTTGGCAACGGCCGACCCGAGGGCTTTTGGCAAAAGCGCAAAATGTACGACACAGCCGTCTTCACCGACCAGGACGTTTTCGCCCGCGCCCGCGAATTATTTTTGCAGCGGCCGCGCCAAACCGTCACCGCCATCGGCATGACTTGCTATGGATTAACACCGACGACGCGTTCACAGATCACGCTGCTGCCGGAAAACGTCCGGGCAGATGATTTGATGCTAGCGTTGGATGATGCCAATACAAGATACGGGAATTTCACGGTGACGTACGCCGACGCGCTGATCGGGAAAAACTTGATCAAGCAGAAGATTCCGTTTGGGTCGACGCGGTATTTCGAACTGCTGATCAGTGGCACGTGACTTTGCTGCTTTTCTTATCATACATAATTTTAGAACAACGCAAACATTGAAAATAATAACTGATTCGGGTGAACCCGTGGGCGGAGCTTCCATGCTCAACGCCATCATCACAACGGTAAACACCGCCATCGTACGTCTAAGTACTGACATGATACTTCCCTTCGAACAGCGAAATCACACCGGACGATGTGACCCGATGATGTTTAACATTGTCAACAACTTTGACTATTTCAATGCTATCATAGGAATATGGCATACCATGGCGGCAACAAACACACCTCGATCATTGAGGGACAAATAGTCAATTTTGACTCTAATTTGGAAGAAAAAGTTTTGCGCCATTTGATCGACAATGGCTTTCGCGACCGCTGGCGCAAACCCGACAAAGGCATCAGTCACCGCGGTTTCAATTACACGCCAGATTTGGAATTATCTATTCTTTTCGGCAACATGAATCATCGTGCTATTGTCGAGATCAAACCCGACTTGGAATTCTTTAACGATTACATCTCGCGGCGAATGCGCCGAGCGGCTGATTTCTACGCCAGCGAAATGTTGCTCCTTTATACCGACCGCGACAAAATTTGGCGAAGGATCGATTATCGCACTGGCCAATTGACCGAGTTTGGTTTCCCCGCGCCAGGTTTTCTGACGATCGACAAGTTGCTTTCACCCATGTCAACCAAGTCTAAATCCGTTTATGATCATCAATACGTCAAGCGGTTTAACGTGGCGGGATTCGTGTATAGCGTCGTTAAGCTTTTATGGGAGCCACCGTACAAGACGCATGGGAAGAAATCATTGCGGCGACGGAAACGCTAGCATCCGCAACACATTCGCCTGCGTCCACAACAGCGGCACGTGATCATTCGGCACCCACTTTCCTCCCTCTAAGAAATAAGCTTCCGGAATGCGCCAACCATCCGGCGTGTCAACAAATTGCCCCAGCGACCTCTCTATATGCCATCGAGCGCGCTGGCGATGCGCCTCTTCGCACGATTTTTCAAAACGTTTCTGCCAATAAATCGCCAGCAGCGAGTCAAACAAAGTCCACTGCGCCTCGGCGTCGGGCGTGGCCATTTGATCACGTTCCGCCATGTTTTCGCTGAAATCCTTGGTTCGTTCGCCCAAGCCCAGCAGCGACCGATAATCCTTCGTCCAATATGAATCGCCGATGTAACGAATCAAACCGTGCGGCCGCAGCAACTGCGCTGTGCATTTTTCGACGATTTCTTCGGCTTGTTCGTCAGTAACAATTCCCAGCGGCTCGACCAGAAAGATTTGCGCAGCGTCGGTTTCGCGCTTTAGCCCCGGCGGCGTTATCGTTTCGTTCGGCAGGATTTGGTCAAGGGCTTCTCTTCCTTTCTTAATCATTTCATTAAGTAAATCCGACTCGCCAAAATAATTTCGATAAGCTATTAAGCCCGCCAAAACCGTTCCGACACTGGAAGCATTAACCTTGCGCGCCTCCTCCCAATAGCCATTATCCGCGTCCTGCCAATATTCGATCGCGTCGAGGTAATGCACAATATCGTCCAAAACCCGCTTATCCTCATCTGTTAAAGTCAAATCGGCGCGTTTCGCGAGAGTCGCCACCAACCACAAAACATCGCCGATCGAATCATTCTGCGCGTTGGCCCACTCGTAATCCGGTTTCAACGTCGTGCTGTCAACCCGCGCCGGAGGGCGGTTTTTCACATCAATCGATTTAGTGCCATTGATAATTTCCTGCAGGCGCAGTCGTTCATTCTCAAAAATTTTCAGAAGCGCTCGCGCGACATTCACAGCTGGTTTGATCTGCCCAACATCATCCAGCGCCATAGCAACATGGCAATTATCGCGAATCCAAACAAAGTCCATTTTGCTGGCCAGCAGTTCAGCCGGCAAAACGCTGGCTGGGAACAACCCGGACGGATATGGCTCGAAAGACAGCGCACCTTGTTCCTTTAGTTTCTTTAATATTAATTCAGGACTTTTGCCAGAGTCTTCCCAAGTTTTTTGCAGGGATCGGCTGTTCCATGAAACGCCCCCCCCCGTATATTTAACTGGTTCATCTTGTTTTCTATTATAGCACTGCTAAATACTTTACGCTGATTGAAATGTAAGTTGATTAGTTCTCACTAGGAAGACCGACGGCCACCCATCTGATCGTATACGCCGTTGACAACCCCGAGAGCATCTATAAACGGGTCTTCGACATCTTCGCCACCAAGTGCTGTAGCATCATGTCTCTGCGAAGGGAGTCCCGGACGCGCCTCTGGCACTAAACCTCCGCTGCTCATTGCCGCGGCCTCAGAGTTTTGGTTAACCACTGTAACCATTCTTCCTATATCCTCAACGGTTGGTTGTTCTCCACTTGCTTCAATTTCAGCGCGAGTATCGGCGACTCTTCGCGTAGCTGCTTCGACAGCTGTTTTAGTATTTCCGTTTGCAGAAGATCCTTCTCCCTTTACGCCGCCACTGTCAGGAGCATTAAAAGTAACACTCATCATGCCATGAAAAGTATCCGAGTCCAAAGAATCACCGGGTTCTCGTTGTCCCATGCTTCTGAGTCCTCGCATCACCCGTGGCCTACTTTCTTTGTCGTCGGTGTTTTCTTTTTTTATTTCACTCATGCCCAAACTATATCACAAAACTCGCAAAATGTAAAGATGCTTATGCCTAAAAATAGCCTTGGCCGACTACTCTAGCTGATCCTTGTACCAACATTTTCCCCTGCCGCAACCCGCGCAATATTCCCTTCCTTCAGCAATTCAAATACTGTGATCGGAATATTAAAGTCCGCCGCCAGTCCCAGTGCTGCCTTGTCCATGACCTTGATCTCGCGGCCAGCTACAGCGTCGGCCAATGATATTTTATCCAATTTTATGGCGTCCGGGAATTTAGCTGGGTCTTTGTCGAAGACACCGTCGATTTTAGTGGCCTTAGCGACCAGATCGCAATCCAATTCCAGCGCCATCGACACCGCCGCCGAGTCGCTCGTCACATACGGCCGTCCCATGCCACCACCGATGATAACCACGCGGCCCTTAGCCAGGTGCGACAAGGCCCGCCGATAAGTATACTGGTCGACTACCTGGTTGGCCTCGATGTTCGACAGCACCGCGGCCGGAATGCCAACCGAATTAAACACGTCACCCAACGCCAATGCGTTGATAACGATGGCCAGCATGCCCATGTTGTCAGCCGTAACCTGCCGAATGTTTTCGCCCGCAAAGTATTCGCCCCGCACAAAGTTCCCCGCCCCGACCGTAATGACAATTTCCGCGTCGGTTGCCTGCGCTTTCTTGACCTGGTCAGCGATCCATTTGGCGCGTTCGATGTTGAAGCCGCGGGCGTTGTCGCCAGCTAGCTGTTCTCCGCTCAGCTTTAATAATAGTCGCATATTTTCCTTCCTTATTATTAAGTTATCGTTGCTTTTCTTGAATAAAATTATATATCAGCGCCGCAATAAGTCCAACCGCCACCACGACAATGATGAATTGCAACAGCCAGCCGAGAATGCCAACAACAAATTTCAGCAACAGTGCAAAAATGCAAATTACCAGGATAAGAATCAGAACCGAGATTACTCGATTGACTTTGACAATTTTTATCATGTCAGCGGGTTTCTGTCCGGTTTTTTCGCGAAATTTCTGGCCAGAATTGGCGGATTTCGCGCTTGAACTTTGACTGGATTTACCGCTAGATTTGCTGTATTTTTTCTGCGGGTTTTTACCTACGACTTCGGCCTCTTTTGCCTCGGATTGTTTGGTCATTTTTCCTCCACCTTCTTAAATCTTTGCACTATTTTACCACTTTCGTCCGGGATTTCTTCAACAAAGATTTCCGCTCGACGATTGAAAAGCAGACCCGACAGTTCATCTGTGTAATTGACTGACCAGCTGTTGTCTTCTTCGCGAACCGATAGGCTCTGTACAACGTAAAAATGATGGTTCCGAAAGTGTTGGTAACGACCGCCGATTTTGACTTTCTTTGCCCAAGTTTTTTGTTGTTCAAGAAGTTCCTCGGTCGGAATTATGTCGTTCATCCTTCCCCCATGTCTTAAAATCTGTAGTTATTTTAGCATAAGATCATCAGAGTATACAATAATCTATTGGTTGAAAGATATTTACCAATATGCTATATTGAATTGGTAAATAATTTCTTACCAATTGAAAGGATATAATGAACAAGAATCTCTACCCGTATAAATTTTTCCGCGGTTATCCGCAAATTAATCCTGTGCCGTTTTTTAATCTTTCGCTGCTGCGAACGGTTGATTGGAATGGCGGCGATATCGATGAAGTGACAGTTGCGGCAAAACAAATCGTCGACATTGATAGCTGGATCAAAACATTCAATGACCTAGGCGACAAGGCGATGGCTGATCACCGCGTCGGCAACGCCATTGCCTATTACCGCTGGGCAGAGGGCTACATGCCTTGGAATGATCCGCGAAAAACCGCCGCTTATGATAAGCACGTCGAGCTTTTTTACAAATATTACGCGGAAATCTTTGACAGCAAAATTAAACTCGATCGCCTGCCCTACGGCGACACAACGTTACCGGTGTGGATTGCCAAGCCGAAACAGCAACCTAGAGGTGCAATCGTCCTGCACGGCGGCTATGATTCATACTTAGAAGAATTCCTGCAAATCGCGCTGTATCTGACAGAGGCAGGTTACGCCGTTTACGCATTCGAAGGCCCCGGCCAAGGCCAAGTCGTCCGAAAAAGTAACCTGACCATCACGCCCGATTGGCATAAAGTCGTCGGCGCATTACTGGATCACTACGAACTGGACGACGTGACATTGATCGGCGCGTCCTTGGGCGGCGCGTTGGCTCCACGGGCAGCGGCTGGCGATCAGCGGATAAAGCGCGTCATCGCCTGGGGTGTGATGCCGAACTTCCTAAACGTATTGTTGTCGACGCGACCAAAATTCGTTCAAGCGCTGGTGCGCATTATGCTGAAAGCTCATTTGGCGCCGGTCATCAACCTGGTGATGTCAATCCAAGCCAAAACCGACCCGATGGCCGCCTGGGGTGTGCAACACGGGATGAAAACTTTTGGCGCCAAATCAGCCTACGATTTTATGCGAAAGGCTGACAAGATTCAGATTGCTGACATCGGCGACAAAATCACCGGCGATGTGTTGATCATCGGCAGCGATCGCGACCATTTTGTGCCTCCCAGCTTTTACAAACCAATGATCGACGCCATGCCGAATGCGCGCACTTTGACTTATCGCCTGTTCACCCAGGCCGAATGCAGCGGCTCACACTGTGTGGTCGGCAACACGCGCGGCGTGCTCGATTTGATGATAGAATGGATTTCAAGCCATGAAAAAGAAGGACATTAAACGCATCGCCCAGCTGTTTCGTCAGACTTTGCCGCTGTTTGACGGGCTGGGTCATCCGGTGCGACAAAAGTTAATGATGCTAATGTTAGAAGACAAACCGCACACCGTCGCTGAATTAGCCGCTAAAATCGGCATGTCGCGACCAAGCGTATCACATCACCTGCGCGTCATGCTGGAAAACGATATGATTATCGCCGAACGAGTGGGCCGCAAAACTTACTATCGGCCGATGGTTGCAAAATATATCGCGCCGTTACAGGGGTTGATCGATGAGTTGACTGGTTGTGATTCAGTCGACTTCAATAAGCAAACTCATCTGTACAAGTAACATTCAACCCCAATTTTTTTAGCGCGTCAATTTCGACTTTCGGCAGCATCACAGTTGAATGCGCCTCAAGACCTTTCAACCCAGACAAATTCGTGAGAGCCAACTCTGCCGTCGGATTGGTCGCACCGCTGACCGCTAGCGCCGCCAAAACATCCAATAAATTTAACCGCATTTCGTGATAAACTTCTCGTTTCAATTTCAGCATTGAGTCCAAATTGACCGGCGAAATCAGATGAATTTGCTCGCCAATACCGCTCAGCTCCTTGACGGCATTTATTACCGCCGCCGCGCTGGCTGTCATGACGTTTTTATTACGGCCGGTTATCATCCTCCCGTCAGCCAGCCCAATCGCCACCGCCTCA